>NZ_JCAQIA010000040.1:0-29423 GCF_059621085.1 Halochromatium sp. NSM3
GCCGCTTTGAGCGGCTCACGCATTCAAAGCCCCCGGCTTTGCCGGGGGATGGTTAAGCGAGAGCGAAAATGGCTTCGGCCGGAGCAACTCGTTAGGCATACATCAGTTTCCCGCGAGGTTCAGGAATCGGGCGACCAATTTCTTTCGCAGTTTCGATCCACTCGCGGATGATCACTTCGGCGTTCTTGAGTGCCTCCTGGTAAGAAGAGCCGTCGGCCATGCATCCAGGTAACTCCGGCACCTCAGCAAGGAAAGCGCCATCTTCGGCGCTCCAATAGATAAGTATCTCGTATTTCGAATCCATCGCTTCTCTCAGAGTTTGTATTTAAGGATTACGGTTCGAACCTGCTTGACCTGATAAGTTTTTGCCATGGAACCGATTGGTTGTAGGTTCAAAATCTCTTCTACACCTTCTTTTGAGTAGATGTGGTGGTCGCCTCGAACCCGTTCGGAAAAGCCAAGGTTTAGCAAAAGCGAGCACACATCCTTGAACGGAACGTTAGCGTCCGAAGTTCCGCGAAGAACTATGCCCAGTGTCTTTTCAGTTTTGCCCATGAGTGCATGACGGTGAATTAGCGCATAACGTCACGCTCAGCCGAGCCGGTTGAGCGAGAGCGAAACCGGCTTCGGCTGGAGCACCGTGTTAGCGCCTTTTCGCATCAAAGAAGTTTCTTGAATTGCTCTACAGTCAATCCAGCGTCCTTAGCGATTCCGCCAAGCGTAAAAGCATCAACAGGATTTCCCCTTGGAATGGTTAGGATTCGCGTGCCGTCAGACATGATGATGTGCTTGCTTTCCCGGATCACGCGGAACCCTGCCTTCTGTAAAGCCCGAACAGCATCGCGGTGATTTACACCTGGGATTTTCGGCATCTTTATGCAGCCACTTCAACTTCCCGCAGTTCAGTGTCTTCCGTTGCGGCCAACTCTGCCGAAACAGCAACATACTCATTGATTGCATCCGCAATGTTTTCTAAAGCTTCCTGTTCTGTCTTCCCCTGTGACCAGCATCCAGGTAGACCAGGGCAGGATACGCTAAAGCCTTCATCTGTTTTTCGGAGAGCGACTTTGTATTTCATGTGCCACCTGAGGTAGTTTGATGGAACAAACTTCTATTGGCGCTAACAGTGTATTCATTTGCGCGCAAATTGAACCATCGACTTGCATGCACAGCGAAAACGAAGGCTTGCACGCAAACCAAACCATTCAGCCTGCAAGCAACGCCATGGTTCAATTTGCACAGCTACTGTTTGTCTAGTGACCGATCAATCCTCTTGGTAAGCATTACCAACTAGCGTTTAGCCTCCCAAGTCGGCGGTTGATTGTCTGCAATCCAGACTCTCTCATGATCGCCACCACTGGAGTCTAGCGCATGTCACGCCTTCGATCAGCCACAGGGCGCGTTGCGACAACGCGCGCTGTGGCGTTTGCTCGAGTGCTGACGGCTTGCGCCTTGTTCGCGGCGACGATCCCACCTGGAGCGGGTGCCCGGAGCGTGCGGAGGGCACGTGCGACGCGCGATCGCTGAGGCTAAGCGATTCATCGCCGTCGCTGAAGAGATCGCGGCAGCTGCAGGCCTCGGGGCTTGATCTCCAAGTTGGCCATTGTTCCACGCAAGGAACTCCTGTCGGTCCAGATGCTTGTGATGCGGTAAACGATCATGTTCGCTGGCGGCTCGTTCGATGGTCCAGTCGAGCTTCAATGCCATCGACCTTAGAGCAACACTCGCTCGATCCCCCCCGTCTTGACCTGCTCCAAGAACCGCTGCTGCCAGCCCTCGCCGAGGCGATGCTTGGCCAGCTCGACGACGATGTAATCGGTCATCAGGCCGGTTTCGTCGGCGTATTTGGCCAGGCCCTGCTGACAGGCGGGGCATGATGTCAGCAGCTTGACCTCGCCATTCTCGGCGCGCTCGCGACCGGTCAGCGCCTGGATGCCCTTGTTCAGTTCCTCGCGCTTGCGGAAGCGCACCTGATTGGCGATATCCGGCCGGCTGGTGCCCAGTGTGCCCGCCTCGCCGCAGCAGCGGTCCGAGAGTGGCACCTTCTGGCCCATCAGCTTCTCCGCCACCTTGGTCGGCTGATAGGTCTTCATCGGCGTGTGACAGGGGTCGTGGTAGAGGTACTGCTGGCCGCTGACGCCCTCCAGGCTCACGCCTTTTTCCATCAGGTACTCATGGATATCGAGCAGCCGACAGCCGGGGAAGATGCGCTCGAATTCGTACTTGAGCAGCTGATCCATGCAGGTGCCGCAGGAGACGATGACGGTGCGGATATCCAGATAGTTGAGCGTGTTGGCAACGCGGTGAAAGAGCACCCGGTTCTCGGTGGTGATCTGGTGTCCCGATTCCTCGAGCCCGGCCGCGCGCTGCGGATAGCCGCAGCAGAGGTAGCCCGGTGGCAGCACGGTCTGGCTGCCTTGCTCATAGAGCATCGCTAGGGTCGCCAGGCCGATATCGGAGAACAGCCGCTCGGAGCCGCAGCCGGGGAAGTAGAACACCGCGTCTGAGTCCTCATCGACCTTGGCCGGGTCGGCGAGGATCGGCACCTGCGTGCGATCCTCGAGCCCGAGCACCTGGCGGAAGGTGCGCTTGGGCAGATCGACGCGGATCGAGCGGCTGACCAGGTTCACCGCCTGCGCAACCGGGTTCGGATTGCCGGTGCTGCTGCCGGGGCGTTGGTTCGGCTGCTGGGTCAGCTGCAGCCCCTTGGCCGCAGCGTTGGCGAGGTTGAGGCCCTGGAAGCCCCATTCGGCCAGCCCCTTGCGCATCACTCGGATCGCCTGCGGGTTCTGCGTATTGAGGAAGGCCATCGCTACCTTGGCACCGGGGCTCGAGCGCTTCTTGCCGCGCTCGACCAGGATGCGGCGCATGCGCATGGTGACATCGCCGAAGTCGATGTCGACCGGGCAGGGCGTCAAGCACTTGTGGCAGATGGTGCAATGGTCGGCGACATCGTTCATCTCGTCGAAATGCCGTTCCGAGAGCCCGCGCCGGGTCTGCTCCTCGTACAGGAAGGCCTCAATGATCAAGCCGGTTCCAAGGATCTTGTTGCGCGGCGAATAGTCCAGGTTGGCACGCGGCACATGGGTCATGCACTTGGGCTTGCACTTGCCGCAGCGCAGGCAGTTCTTGATGTCGTCGTTGAGCGCGCCAAGCTCGGTGGCTTCAAGGATGATCGCCTCTTGCTCGACCAGTTGCAGCGAGGGCGTGTAGGCACCCTCGAGGCCGGAATCCGGCATCAGCTTGCCGGGATTGAAGCGCCCGTGCGGATCGACCCGCGTTTTGTACTCGGCGAAGGCGGCGAGCTTCTCGGGCGCCAGATAGCGCACCTTGGTCAGGCCGATGCCATGCTCGCCCGAGATCACGCCATCGAGCCGCTCGGCGATGGCCATGATGCGATCGACCAGCCGATCGGCCTCCTGCAGCATCTGATAGTTGGCCGAGTGCACCGGGATGTTGGTGTGGATGTTGCCGTCGCCGGCGTGCATGTGCAGCGCGACGAACAGCCGGGCGCTGCGCACCTGACGATGGATCTCGGCCAGGCGCTCGCGCACGCCGGTGAGATCATGGCCGGCGAAGATCTCGGCGAGCCGGTTGCCGACCTCCTTGCGGTAGGTCTGGCGCAGATCGCGGCGCAACAGCATGTCGAGCAGGCTGTCGCCGTCTTGGATCAACCCGCGCTCGGGGTCGCGCAACAGGACGGTCTGCTCGGCCGCCGGCTGATCCAGGCGCGCGAGGATCTGTTGCCAGCGCTGCCGGGCAGCGCGCACCGCGTCGCGGGCGGCGGCGCACTTGGCCTCGAGGATTGCCAGCGCCTCATCGGAGCGTTGGTACTCGCCGGCCGGCAGCGCCTCGCGCAGCGGGCCATCCAGATAGTCGAGCACGGCCGCCATGATGGCGTCCTTGTTCTTGATCGACTGCTCGATGTTCAGGCGCTCGATCTCGCGGCTGTACTCGGCCAGGCGCGGCAGCGGGATGACCACGTCCTCGTTGATCTTGAAGGCGTTGGTGTGGCGCGAGATGGCGGCGGTGCGGGCGCGATCGAGCCAAAAGCGTTTGCGCGCCTCGGGGCTGATGGCGATGAAGCCCTCGCCATCGCGCGCCTTGGCCAGCTCGACCACGGCATCGGCGACGGCGGCGACGGCGGTCTCGTCATCGGAGACCAGGTCGGCGACCAGCACCATCTTCGGCAACTCGCGGCGCGCGGCCTTGGTCGAGTAGCGCACCGCGCGTACATAGCGCTCGTCGAGATGCTCCAGGCCGGCGATCTGCACATCGGTGCGCGCATCGACGAAGTCCTTGATCTCGACGATCGCCGGCACGGCGCGATTGAGATCGGTGCCGAAGAACTCCAGGCAGACCGTGCGCACATGCTCCGGCATCCGATGCAGGATGAAGCGCGCCGAGGTGATCAGCCCGTCGCAGCCCTCCTTCTGCACGCCGGGCAGGCCGCCGAGGGCCTTGTCGGTGACATCCTTGCCGAGCCCCGGCTTGCGCATCAGGGCGGTCGGGATCTCGAGCAGCTCGGGCTCGCCCTTGGGTGTGGTGCCATCGGGCGCGAAGCGGCTGATGCGAAAGCGCGCAACTTCGGTGTCCTGCAGCTTGCCGAGGTTGTGATCCAGGCGCTCGACCTCGAGCCAATCGGCATCCGGGGTCACCATGCGCCAGGAGGCGAGGTTGTCGATTGCGGTGCCCCAGAGCACCGCCTTCTTGCCGCCGGCGTTCATCGCCACGTTGCCGCCGATGCAGGAGGCGTCCTGCGAGGTGGGGTCGACGGCGAAGGCGAGGCCATTCGCATCGGCGAGATCGGCCACGCGGCGGGTGACCACGCCGGCGCCGCAGCGCACCGTCGGCACCGGCTCGGCGACGCCGGGCAGGGCGATGCGCTCGACGCCGGACAGCGCTTCGAGTTTTTCGGTGTTGATCACCGCCGTGCGCGGCGAGAGCGGCACCGCCGAGCCGGTGTAGCCGGTACCGCCACCGCGCGGGATCAGCGACAGGCCGCAGTCGATGCAGGCGGCGACGATGGGTGCGACCTCGTCCTCGGTGTCCGGCAGGATGACGACGAACGGCATCTCGACGCGCCAGTCGGTGGCGTCGGTCGCATGCGAGACCCGCGCGAGGCCGCCGAAATCGATGTTGTCCTTGCGCGTGATGCCGCCGAGGCGCTTGCGTAGGCGTTGGCGCAGCGCGCGATCGGCATCGAGCTGGGCATCGAAGCGGGCGATGGCCGCGCGCGCGGCGTTCAGCAGGGCGGCCGCCTCTTGGTTATCGTTCAGGCGCAGCTCGAACTGCTCGAGCCGGTGCTGCAGCGATTCCAGCAACAGCCGGCGGCGTTTGGCGTCCTCGAGCAGGTCGTCCTGCAGGTAGGGGTTGCGGCTGACCACCCACATATCGCCAAGCACCTCGAACAGCATCCGCGCCGAGCGTCCAGTGCGGCGCGAGCCGCGTAGGCGCTCGATACGCTGCCAGTTCTCCGCGCCGAGGAAGCGGATCACGATCTCGCGGTCGGAGAACGAGGTGTAGTTGTAGGGGATCTCGCGGATGCGATGCGTTGCGGTCGCGCGATCAGCGCTGTCGAGGCTTGCGGGGGCCGCGTTAGGCGACATTCGTGTTTCCGGCTTTGATGGGTCTGAATCGAGCATGAAGGACCATGGCACTGCTTGAAGATGTTGTAGATCTTATCGCAGCTAGGTAGGGAGCCGGCGATGACATCCGCCAGAACAACCGCAGGTCTGCACGGGTTAAGCAGCTGCTACCAGCCCCAGAACACCGATCTTCGCCTGCTTCCGCCCCGGAGGTCGCCAGGAAACGCTCATCTGCGGGCGTGGCACGCGCGCCATGTAGAGTTTGGTCCGCAGCCGCCAAGAGACCAATGAGGTTGGGTTTGCAAGTCGATGCGATTGGACCTGCGTTCAGTCACCGGTAGCTCAGCCTGCCCGAGCGTTGACGATCGCGCCGTGCCTCCCTAACCTGACCTCCAGAAACGATATTTAGTCCCCGAATGCTTACCGCCGCCGGCGGTGGCTTCAACAGGCGAGGTGATCCGCATGATCCGATTGACCGTTAACGGCCAAGAGCAGGAGCTTGATGTTGACCCGCAAACACCCCTGCTGTGGGTGCTGCGCGATCATCTCGACCTGACCGGAACCAAGTTCGGCTGCGGCATCGCCCAGTGCGGCGCCTGCACCGTGCATGTCAACGGGACCGCGACCCGATCTTGCGTCACCCCGGTGTCGGCGGTCGCCGGTCGCGAGGTGATTACCATCGAGGGGCTGTCATCGAATGCCGAGCATCCGGTGCAACAGGCCTGGATCGAATTGGACGTGCCGCAATGCGGCTTCTGCCAATCCGGCCAGATTATGGCGGCGGCCTCGCTGCTGGAACAAAACCCGACGCCCAACGATGCCGATATCGACCAAGCGATGAGCGGCATCCTATGCCGCTGCGGCACCTACAACCGCGTCCGCGCCGCGATCAAACGTGCCGCCGAGACCGGCACCGAGGAGGCTTGAGATGGGTATCACGAGACGCGGCTTCCTGCAGGCGAGCGCCCTCACCGGCGGCGGCCTGCTGATCGGCTTTCAGATCCCCACCGCCGAGGCACGCACCGCGCCGGTGGCCGAGGATGCCTTCGCGCCGAACGCCTGGGTGCGCCTCGACCCGGACGGCACCATCACTGCGGTCGTCGGCAGCTCGGAGATGGGCCAGGGCGTGATGACCGCCATCCCGATGCTGCTGGCGGAGGAGCTGGAGGCGGACTGGACGCGTGTCCAGGCCGAATTCGCCCCCGCCGATGCGGCCTACACCAACCCGATCATCGGTCAGCAACTCACCGGCGGCAGCACCGCCGTGCGCGGCTTCTGGACCCCTGTTCGCGAGGCCGGCGCCGCCACACGCATGATGCTCTTGGCCGCTGCGGCCCAGCGCTGGGGTGTTGAAGAGAATGCCTGCGTGGCAAGTCAGAGTGAGGTCATCCACGCGGCCAGCGGTCGCCGTCTCGGCTATGGCGAGCTAGCCAGCGACGCTGCCAAGCAGCCGGTGCCGGAGTCGGTGTTCCTGAAGGAGTCGAACGAATTCAACTTGCTCGGCACCGCGCAGAAGCGCCTGGATACACCGCAGAAGTGTGATGGCCGTGCCGTCTTCGCTCAGGACATCAAACGTCCGAAGATGCTCACCGCCGTGGTGCAGCGCTGCCCGGTCTTCGGCGGTACGCGCAAGGGCTTCGATGCCGAGTCGGCACGCCAAATCAAGGGCGTGGTCGATGTCTTGCCGCTCCATGAGGATGCGGTGGCTGTGCTCGCCGAGACCTGGTGGCCCGCCGAGCAGGCACGCAAGCGACTCAAGATCGACTGGGACTTCGCCGGTCATGGTGACCTCTCCAGCGCGGACATCAGCCGCGAGTTCGAACAGGCGGTCGACAGCGGCAACCGCGTCCGCGCCGAGGGCGATGTGGCCGCAGCCCTGCAGGGAGCCGCGAAGACCCTGGAAGCCACCTATGAGGTGCCTTACCTGGCGCATGCCTGCATGGAACCGATGAGCTGCGTCGCCGAGGTGAGCGACGACGGCTGCGAGATCTGGGTCGGCACCCAGGCCCAGACCCGCACCCAAGACACCGGCATGGAGATCACCGGCCTGCCGCGCGAGCAGGTGCGGGTGCACACCCAGTTCCTTGGGGGAGGCTTCGGCCGCCGCTCGGAACAAGATTTCGTGCGCGATGCGGTGGCGCTGGCCAAGCAGACTGGGCGCCCGGTCAAGGTGGTCTGGAGTCGCGAGGACGATATCCGCCACGATTACTACCGCCCCGCGACCCTCAACCGTTTCGCTGCGGCCTTGGACGCGGACGGCAAGCCGCTGGCCTGGCGCCATCGGATCGCTGGACCCTCGATCCGCGCCCGCTTCTCCAGCGAGGTGCGCGAGAGCGGCATGGACGGCTCCTCGGTGGAGGGCGCCAAGAACCTCCCCTATGCTATCGACGCGCTCGAGGTGACCTATGCGATGGTCAACACGCCGGTGCCGGTCGGCTACTGGCGCTCGGTGGGCAGCTCTCAGAACGCCTTCGTCACCGAGGCATTCTTCGACGAGATGGCGCAGGCCGCTGGCCGTGATCCCTTCGAACTACGCCGCGCGCTGCTCGCCGACCAGCCGCGCCATCTGGGGGTGCTGGAGCTGGCGGCAGAGAAGGCTGGGTGGAGCGAGCCCTTGCCGGAAGGACGCGCCCGTGGCATCGCCGTGGCGGAGTCCTTTGGCAGCTACTGCGCCCAGGTCGCGGAGGTGGAAATCGAGGACGGTGCGGTCAAGGTGAAACGCGTGGTCTGCGCGATCGACTGTGGTCAGATCGTCAATCCGTCCATCATCGAGGCCCAGATGGAGGGCGGTATCGCCTATGGCCTGAATGCCACCCTCAACGGCGAGATCAGCATCCAGGACGGTCGTGTGCAGCAGGGCAACTTCGATGATTATCCGCTCCTCGGTATCGCCGAGATGCCGGTGGTCGAGGTGCATATCGTCGATTCCGAGGCCTCGCCGGGTGGCGTCGGCGAGCCAGGTACACCGCCGATCGCCCCGGCGGTCGCCAATGCGGTGCTCGCGCTGACTGGCAAGCCGGCCAGGCGATTGCCGATCCGGCTGTGAGCCGCCCTGCTGTGATCCCTCAAAAGTCGACTGAAATACGAAACTTGGTCGCTATAGGCTACTTGTCAGAATGATGTCTGGCGTATCCAATGACGCATGTCCGGGCAACGTCTCAGTCGTGATTTCTCGACCATGATTCAGGCGGATCAGGCGGTGCTAGAGGCCGCCGCCGGTTGGCTGCGGGCTGGCCGCAGTGTCCATTTGGTCACGGTGTTGCAGACCTGGGGCTCCTCGCCGCGTCCAGCTGGCTCGCTCTGGGCCTTGGCGGAAGCTGGGGGGCAGGGCGCTCGCGACAGCGTCGGCTCGGTCTCCGGCGGCTGCCTAGAGGATGAGCTGCGACGACATCTCCGCGAGCGCGGTCCCTTGCCGAGGCCCGAGATCCTGCGCTATGGCGTCACCGCCGCAGAAGCACTGCGCCTTGGGCTCCCCTGCGGCGGGCGCGTGGAGCTGTTGGCTGAGTCCCTGTCGCATCCAGAACCGCTGGAGCAGATCTTGACGATGCTCGCTGGGCGCAGGCGCATTGCCCGCCGCGTCGCCTTGGCCGATGGCAGCGTGAGTCTAGTCCCGGCCGGCCGTGACGAGGCCGAGCTGCAGCTCGAGGAAGGCGCGGTGGTGCGGGTCTTCGGTCCTCGGTGGCGATTGCTGCTGATCGGCGATGGGCTGATTGCGCGTCTGGTCGCGGAGATGGCGCTGGCGCTTGGGGATGAGGTGATCCTCTGCGATCCGCGCATCCAGGAGCCGGCCGGCTGGTCCCTTTCCGGGGTGCGACTCGAGACCAGCATGCCAGATGATGCCGTGCGCGCCCAGGCCACTGATCCACTCAGCGCGGTGATGACCTTGGCCCATGATCCGCGCCTGGACGATCTGGCGTTACTCGAGGCCCTCAACGCCGAGACGGGCTATGTCGGCGCCCTCGGCTCCCGTGCCAGCAACGCTCAGCGTCGTGAACGCTTGGCCGCGCTCGGGCTGTCTGCGGCGCGGCTGGCACGGTTGCGCGGCCCCATCGGGCTGGCCATCGGGGGTCGCACCCCGGCCGAGATCGCCGTCTCCGCGATCGCTGAGCTGATCGCGGTGCGCAACGGCTCGCCGCTCGCTCAGCGCGAGCCGCCGAGACCGGCTGGCTGAGAACCTTTGGCTGAGATCCATAGATTGCGTCGGACGCCGGTAGGACTGTTGCTGGCCGCAGGTGAAAGCCGCCGTTTCGGCGCCGATAAACGGCTGCAGTTGCTTGCCGATGGCACGCCGATGGTGGTGGCTGCGGCACGAGCGCTGCGCTTGGCGCTGTCACGGGTGTTAGTGGTCGTGCGCGAGCCCGGGGTGGTTGCCGACCGTCTGGCGGCGGAGGGGCTGGAGCTGATCATCTGCCCAGCCGCCAGCGCTGGCATGGGCCATAGCATCGCCTGCGGTGTGGCGGCCAACCGCGACGCCGATGGCTGGCTGATCGCGCTCGGCGACATGCCTTGGGTCAGCGTGCGCAGCATCAACGCGGTGGCTGAGGCCCTGGCCGCCGGGGCCACTGTGGCGCGTCCGGTCTATGAGGGCAAGCCCGGTCATCCGGTTGCCTTCAGTGCCGCTTTCGGCCCAGCGCTTCTTGGCCTGCAAGGCGATCAAGGCGCGCGGGGCTTGCTGCGGCAGGCGACGGTGACCGAGGTGCCCTGTGCGGACCCTGGTGTGTTGCGTGATGTCGATCGGCCACGGGATCTGCGGCTAACCTGAAGTTGTTGCCGGCGGCACCCTCAGCAGCCCGTAGCCCGTAGTTCGTTGCAGCAGCTAGCGCGCAGTTGGCCACCGAGCCACGCACTCTGGCGTAATTGACGTCCGGCCCGCAGCCGGTCAAGCTTTGCTGCACAACTCGCTCAACGCTGCCAGATAATTGCCATGAAAGACCTGCTGTGGGACAAAACGCTGAGTGTCGAGGTGCCGGAGATTGACCAGGATCACCGCCGCCTGCTCGAGTTGTTCAATCGGTTCGGGCACGCTGTGGAAGACGGCGAGCCGCAGGCATCTCTCGAAGCCCTCATGGACGAGCTGATCAGCTGCACGGACTGGCATTTCCAGCACGAGGAGCGGCTGATGGAAAAGTATGGCTATCCCGGTCTGCGCGAGCATCACGCCGAGCACCAGGACCTGATCGCCAGCGGCAAGGCGCTGCAGCAGCAATTGCGGCAATCCGGGGCGCCGCCGTCGGCGAGCGAGATGGCGTTTCTCGAGCACTGGCTCACCGGCCACATCTACGGCACTGACATGGCGATGGGCGTCTATCTCGCGGAAGCGATGTAGTCCGGAATCGAGGGAAGGTGTAAGGCGTGACCTTGAGGCCAGGACGTCCGTCATTGCGTTGACGGACCGGCACCAGATAATTCGGTCTATCGCAATGCTGTTGAGACGTTTTTAGGACATGGATGGGATCACTAGGATCGATATGCTCTGGGTGCTGTTGAGCAGCGTCTTGGTGCTGCTCATGCAAGGCGGTTTTCTGTGCCTGGAGTCTGGGCTGACGCGCAGTAAGAACGCGATCAATGTCGCGCTGAAGAACGCCTCCGATTTCCTCATCGCGAGCTTGCTCTGGTACCTGCTCAGCTATGGCCTGATGTTCGGCGACTCCGAGCGCGGCTGGATCGGCATGGATCGCTTCGTTCCCGATCTCGCCGCTGGCGCTCCCTGGGATGCCACCTTCTTCCTGTTTCAGTTGATGTTCTGCGCCACTGCGGCGACGATCGTCTCGGGGGCGGTCGCCGAGCGCATGCGCTTTGGCGCCTACCACTTGGTCACCCTGATGACGGTCGCGCTGATCTATCCGCTGTTTGGCCATTGGGCTTGGGGCGGTGTCCTCGGCGGCGAGCCGGGGTGGCTGGCCGAGCGGGGCTTCGTCGACTTCGCCGGCTCGACCGTGGTCCATAGCGTCGGCGGCTGGATTGCGCTGGCTGCGGTGTTGGTCATCGGCCCGCGTGTCGGGCGCTTCACGGGTGATCCACCGCAGCTGATTCCGGGCAGCAATCTGCCGCTCGCCATGCTCGGCGTACTGCTGTTTCTGGTCGGTTGGATCGGCTTCAATGGCGGCAGCGCCCTGGCGCTGACCGCAGCGGTGCCGAGCATCATCGTCAACACCTTGATGTCGGCCGCAGCGGGCGGTGTAGCGGCCTACCTGCTGACCCATTGGCTGGGCTTTCCGGGGCTGGATCGGGTGGCCGTGCCGTTGAACGGCGTGATCGCGGGGCTGGTGGCGATCACCGCCGGCTGTCATGTCGTCGCTACCTGGGAGGCAATCGTGATTGGCGCCGTCGCCGGCGTGCTGCTCATCTACACGACCGAACTCTTGGCGCGCCTGCGCATCGATGACGCCATTGGCGCCATCCCGGTGCATCTGGTGGCCGGCATCTGGGGCACCCTGGCGGTCGCCCTGTTCGGTGCGCCCGCGCTGCTGGGCACCGGCCTCTCGATGAGCGAGCAACTGGCCGTGCAAGCCGCCGGCGTCGTCATCGCCGGCGCCTGGTCGTTTCCTGTCGCCTACCTGCTGCTGCGTCTGATCAATCGCCTCTATCGGCTGCGGGTCGGGGCGCGCGAGGAGGAGATCGGCCTCAACGTGGCCGAGCATGGCGCGAAGACCGAGTTGGTCGACCTGATGACGGCGCTCAGGCAGCAGGAGCATTCGACCGATCTGTCCTTGCGGGTGCCGGTCGAGCCCTTCACCGAGGTCGGCCAGATCGCCGCCCAGCACAATCGGTTGATGGATGTGCTCGAGCAGGCGGTGACGCGCAGCCAGGCGATTGTGCGCGACCTGCGCGATGGCATCGTGACCTTCACCGAGGGCGGTCTGCTGACCAGTCTGAATCCTGGTGCCGAGAAGATCCTCGCGGTCAGTGCCGAGACGGCGGTTGGCACCGCGTTGGTCGATTTCCTGGATCTCGACAGCTCGGTGCGCGGTGGGGATGAGCGCGCCCTGCGCTGGCGCCACGAGCCGGCGGTGTTGGCCGGCGAAGGCAAGGTCGAGGTGGCGCTGCGGCGGCGCGAGGCCGACCGCCCTCTGTTCGTGGAGCTGGCCGTGACGGCGGATTCACGCTCGCCTGGAAGCTACACCTGTTTGATGCGCGACATCAGCGATCGCCGCCGGGTCGAGGAGCAGTTGTTCGAGGAAAAGGAACTCGCGCAGACCACACTCGAGGCGATTGCCGATGGGGTGATCACGACCGACCGCGCGGGTCGCGTGCTGTACCTGAACGCGATCGCGGCCAAGCTCACGGGCTGGCCGTTGGAGGCGGCCAAAGGCCAACCGCTCTATCGCGTCTTTCCGGTGGTGAATTCGCCGACCGAGATGCCGAGCGACTGGATCACGCAGCGTGTGCTGGGAGACGGTGAGACCCTGGTCGAATCGACATCGCGCCTCCTGTACTGTCGCGATGGCAACGTGCATGTGGTGCAGCATACGGCGGCGCCAATCCGCGATGCCGAAGGGCGTCTGCGGGGGCTCGTCGTCGTCTTTCACGACAAGACCCAGGAGCGGGCGATGGAGCGCCAGCTCACCTATCAGGCCAAGCACGATGCCCTGACGGGGCTGATCAATCGGCGCGAGTTCGAGCATCGGCTCACCGAATTGATCGACCTGCTCGACGATGGACCGGCCCAGCATCTGCTCTGCTACATCGATCTGGACCAGTTCAAGCTGGTCAACGATGTCTGCGGGCACGCCGCAGGTGACGCCTTGCTGCGGCAAGTCGCCCATCTGTTGCAACGCAAGCTGCGCAGCGCCGACACCCTGGCGCGTTTGGGCGGTGACGAGTTCGGCGTGCTGCTCACCAACTGCCCAATCGAGCAAGGCATCGAGATCGCCGAGGCCATGCGCGAGCGCGTGCACGCGTTGCGTTTTCCCTGGGAGGATAAGGTGTTCGCGATCGGCGCCAGCGTTGGCCTGGTGCCCTTGTCGCGTTCCCTAGGCAATCTGGCCGATGCCCTGAGCCGTGCCGATGCCGCCTGTTATGCGGCCAAGGATGGCGGTCGCAACCGGGTGCACCTGTACGATCCAGACGACCGTGAACTCAGTCTGCGCAAGGGGCAGATGACCTGGGTGTCACGGATTCAACGCGCGCTCGACGAGGATGGCTTCCAGCTCTTCTACCAAGGCATCGCGCCGGTCGCACGTCCGGACGATACCAGCCGTCATATCGAGATCCTGCTGCGCCTGACCGGCGATGACAACGAGGTCATGCTCCCCGGCGCCTTTATCCCGGCGGCTGAACGCTACGGACTGATGCCCGAGGTCGACTATTGGGTGGTCGATCGCACGCTGCGGTGGCTGTCGACCTACCAGGCGAACAACGGCGCCGGCATTCTGCGCTGCGCCATCAATCTGTCCGGTTCAACACTCGGAAACGACAAGCATACGGCCCGTATCCGCGACTGTCTTTCACGCTACCCGATCGATCCCACGCTGATCTGTTTTGAGATCACCGAGACCTCGACCATGGCCAATATCGATCAAGCCAAACGCTTCATCAGCGAGGTCAAGCAGATTGGCTGTCGCTTCGCCCTCGACGACTTCGGCAGCGGTCTGTCGTCGTTCGGCTATCTGCGGGATCTCGATGTCGATCTGGTCAAGATCGACGGCAGCTTCATTCGCGATCTCGACAGCAACGCCATCCATCGGGCGATGGTCGAGGCGATCGTCGGTATTGCTGGCGTGATGGGGCTCGGCAGCATCGCCGAGTTCGTCGAGAATGCGCGGGTGGTCGAGATCCTGCGCGAGATTGGCGTCGACTATGCCCAGGGCTATCATCTGGCCCGGCCGCAGCCGCTCGCCGAGTACCCGTTGCCGTCGCGCGCGCGACCGCATCATGGCAGAGGAAGCACCTCCACTTGCACTTCCCAGAGGCGATTGCCGTGTAACTGGGAACCGTAGACCCGATTGCTTCCGCGCGCGCTCCGTCTGCGATCCTCCGCGCCCAGTTCCACCCATTCGCCGGGCTTGACGCGGCGGACGGTCGTCACATCCGCGCTCTCGTACTCCGGTCGCCCCCGGTGGGGCTCGTTGTGGATCGCGGTGATCCGCAGTTCCACCTGATCTTCGCTGAGCACCGTGGGCCGTACCAGGAAGCCGCTGCTGATGTCGACGTCCTCGAGGACGACAGCGGGGTTCCAGCCGCCACGAGCGGCGACCGGCAGGCGTGTGATTTGGCCAGAGGAGATCTGGGCAAACTGCTGGTCCTGGACGGTGATATGATGTGTTGAGTCCCGGCCGGTGCTGTAGCTCCGGCTGGAGTACCCTTCGCGGCTGTTGCTGTTCGCCACGCTGCTGTGGCGGAGCGAGAGCCTCACCTGACGAGGTGGTTGGTCAATCCGCTGGAGCAGTGTCGCGATCTCGCTGAGCTGTTCAGGCTCCGCCCTGACCACGAGGCTCTGGCCATTGGCCGAGAGCCGAGGTTCACTCCCATAGAGGTCGCGCAGCTGTGGAATGATGTCACTGGCGCGCCGATGCTCCAGCTCGAAAACGCGGTTTTCTGGGGCGCCGACGGCCATGCTGGCGCATAGGCACATGATTAGGCGGGCAAGCAGGTGAAGAGGCTTTTGCATTGATGCTGAAGTGCTTCCAACGTGAGATGGGCGGCAGCGCCCCAAATCTTTGCGAGCGATGCGATCATTTTACCACTGAGCCGAGCCGAACCATGCTGGATTGGAACTGTATCGACACCGTCTTCCTCGACATGGACGGCACCTTGCTGGACCTTCGCTTCGACGACCATTTTTGGCTGGAGCATGTCCCGCTGCGCTATGCCGAGTCCAGAGGGATTTCGCTGGCGGCCTCGAAGGATGATCTCTACGCGCGCTATCGGACGCTCCTAGGATCGCTGCAATGGTACTGCGTCGATCACTGGACGCGGGAACTCGCGCTCGACATCGCGATGCTCAAGGCCGAGGTCGACCATCTGATCGCGATTCACCCGCATGTGCCGACCTTCCTCGAGGTATTAGCCGCCGCCGGCAAGCGGCGCGTCTTGGTGACCAATGCGCACCAGAAGTCGATCGAGCTAAAGATGAGCAAGACGCGCCTCGATGGCCATCTCGAGCACATCGTCTGTTCCCACGATCTGCGGGCCGCTCGTCATTACGGCTTCCGTTGGCTGCTCGCGATCCTGTCGCCGGACTCCACGCAGCCCGCGCGCACCTGTGACGAGTTTGACGCGATCGAGGATTTCTCGGTGCTGTTGCCGGGACTTGCGGCAGCGGCGGCAGTTGACGCATGCTGGCCGATGTCCGGCGCCGAGGGTGGTCAGCCGCTGACCTCGGCCTCCGGAGTCGACGGCGGGTCTTCATCCAGCGATAACAGCGCGGCATTGCCGCCAGCCGCTGCGGTGTTGATCGAAAGCGAGCGCTCCACCGCAAAGCGCGGAAGATAGTGCGGGCCTCCGGCCTTGGGGCCGGTTCCGGAGCGTCCTTCGCCGCCGAACGGCTGCACGCCGACGATGGCGCCGATCATGTTGCGATTGACGTAGCGATTGCCAGCGCGGATGCCGCCTCGGATGCCTGGCCGGTCGGCGGCGGTGAGCCGGTTGATGTGGCTGTCGATGCGGCTGTGCACACCGAAGGTCAGGCCGAAGCCGGTGGCGTTGATCGCTGTGATGACCGCGTCGAGCGCGTCCGCGCGATAGCGCACGACATGCAGCACCGGTCCGAACACCTCATCCTCGAGCTGCTCGATGCCGTCGATCTCGTAGGCGACCGGCGCGATGAAGCTGCCATGCGCGGTCTCCGGCGGCAGCGGGCAGCGAAAGATCAGCCGCGCCTCGCGATCCATGCGCGCGCAGTGGGCCGCGAGCGCTTGCTGGGCCTCGGCGTCGATCACCGGGCCGACATCGGTTGCCAGATCCCAAGGGTCTCCGATCCGCAGCTCCGCCATTGCACCGGCGAGCATGGCCAGCAGGCGCTCGGCGACATCCTCCTGGATGAAGAGCACGCGCAGCGCCGAGCAGCGCTGCCCGGCGCTCTGGAAGCTCGACTGCAGCACATCGGCGACCACCTGCTCGGGTAGCGCCGAGGCGTCGACCACCATCGCGTTCTGGCCGCCGGTCTCGGCGATCAGCGGCACGATCGCACCGTCGCGCTCGGCGAGCCGCCGGTTGATGGCGCGGGCGGTCGCGACCGAGCCGGTGAAGGCGACGCCGGCGATGCGCGAGTCCGCGACCAGCGGCGCGCCGACGCTCGGCCCATCGCCGGGGACGAGCTGCAGCGCCGCATCCGGGACGCCGGCGGCGCGCAGCAGCTCGACCGCCCGCGCGGCGATGAGCGGGGTCTGCTCGGCCGGCTTGGCGACGACCGTGTTGCCGGCCGCGAGCGCGGCGGCGACCTGGCTGGTGAAGATCGCGAGCGGGAAGTTCCAGGGGCTGATGCAGGCGAACACCCCGCGGCCGTGCAGCGAGAGCTGGTTGCGCTCCCCCGTGGGGCCGGGCAGCTCCAGCGGTGCAGCGAAGGTCTCCCGGGCGCGCGCTGCATAGTAGCGGCAGAAGTCGGCCGCCTCACGGACCTCGGCGATGCCGTCCGGGATCGACTTGCCGGCCTCGCGGCAGCAGAGCGCGACCAGCTCGCCGAGATGAGCCTCGAGCTGGTCGGCGGCGGTCTCGAGACAGTGCGCGCGCCGGTCGGCGGGCGTCAGGTCCCAGCCCGGAAAGGCGACCACGGCGGCCGCAATGGCGCTGCTCACCTGCGCGGGGTCCGTGTCCTGGACATGCCCGATGCTGCGACGGCGGTCGGCTGGGGACTGCAGCCGGCGCACCGCCGGCTGGCGGCTCTGGTCTGTTGTGTGTTGGGCGCCCGGGGCTGCGCTGGATTGAGTAGTGCGTTTTTCACCAGACCCGGTATCAGGCGGTTCGTCTCGCTGGCGCGAGTTTGAATTGAAGTCCGCTTCCACCATTGGTGTCGCGACTCGCTGGGTCGGATCGGCAGCATCCATCGCGCGATACAGGGCCGCAACCGCTCCCGGATCGCCGAGGTCGAGGCCGGCCGAGTTGGCGCGATCCGGCCGATACAGGTCGCGCGGTGCCGGGATGCGCGGATGCGGTGCGTCTCGCTGGGTCGCGGCGACCTCGACCGGGTCGGTGACGACCTGCTCGACCGTCTGGGTCGCATCGGCAATGCGGTGGACGAAGGAGCTATTGGCGCCGTTCTCGAGCAGGCGCCGCACCAGGTAGGGCAGAAGCTCGTCGTGGCTGCCGACCGGGTCATAGGCCCGGCAGGGGGTCGCGGTCTGCTCCAGCACCTCGGTATGTAGTGCCTCCCCCATGCCATGCAGGCGCTGCAGCTCGAAGGGCCGACCGTCGGCCATCTCGAGCACCGCAGCGATGCTGTGGGCATTGTGGGTCGCGAACTGCGGATAGACCCGCTCGCCGAGGTCGAACAGGCGCCGGGCACAGCCGAGGTAATTGAGATCGGTGTTGACCTTGCGGGTGAACACCGGATAGCCGGGCAGGCCGAGCTGCTGAGCCAGCTTGATCTCGGTATCCCAGTAGGCGCCCTTGACCAGGCGCACCATCAAGCGCCGGCCATGGCGGTCGGCCAGCTCGCCGAGGAGCCTGCAGGCATCCAGCGCACGGCGCTGATAGGCCTGCAGTGCGAGGCCGAGGCCCTGCCAGCCGCTGAGCGCGGGCTCGGCGCAGAGCGCGGCCAGCACGTCGAGCTGTAGATCGAGCCGGCTGGCTTCCTCGGCATCGATGGTGAGGCCGATGTTTGCCTGGGCAGCCGCTTGCGCGAGCGCCAGCGCACGCGCGACCAGCTCGGGACGCACCAGAGACCACTGCGCGGGCTCGAAGCGCGGATGCAGGGCGGAGAGCTTGATCGAGATACCTGGGCCGTCGATCGGCCCGGCGCCGGCTGCGGCGCGACCGACCGCCGCGATCGCGTGCTGGTAGCGCTCGAAGTAACGCTCGGCATCCTCAGCGGTGCGCGCCGCCTCGCCGAGCATGTCGAACGAATGCCGGTAGCGAGCCTCATCGCCCTTGACGCTGCGCGCGAGTGCCTCGTCGATGTTGCGACCCATCACGAATTGACGGCCGAGGATCGCCATCGCCTGGCGCAGGGCTTGGCGTACCACCGGCTCGCCGCCGCGCCGGATGCGCTGGCGCAGGCCCGCGAACAGGCCGGTCTCCGGGTCGGCGGGGTCGTCATCCGGCTCCAGCAGCCGGCCGGTCAGCATCAGCGCCCAGGTCGAGGCGTTGACGAACAGCGAGCCGCCGCTTTCCTGACCATCGAGGCGCCATTCGGTGCCGCCGAGCTTGTCGCGGATCAGCGCGTCGAGCGTGGCATCATCTGGGATGCGCAGTGCCGCCTCGGCCAGGCACATCAGCGCGATGCCCTCGCGGCTGGTCAGCCCGAACTCGGCCAGAAAGCGATCCAGCAGACCGCTGCTGCCGTGACGGCGCACCGCGCGCACCCAGTCCCGGGCGCGCTCGAGCACGCGGGCGCGAGCTGGCGACTCGAGGTCGAGGGCAATCGCGTCGAGTGCACGCGCTCGCAACTGCTGCTCGTCCGCGAAGCGGGCTGCATTCATGCCGCTCCACGCCGAGATGTCTGTGAGTGCTGGCAATGACAGAGTCATGGCGCTTGCCTTGATTGCTGGGTGGTCAGCGACCCGCTGATCGGTGAGCCCTGGATTCTTGGCACCGATGTCAACGTCGAGCAGCCAGCCCGCGATTTCGTCTAGCCGGCCCGACTGCTTCAGAGCCCCGTCCACTTGGACGCCTTCGAGGAGACGATGCGGCGCAAAGTGCCGCCGGGTCAAGACCTGCGCGACGCTCTTCAGGCTAAGGTCCGCCCGAAAGCGAAGCCGCTGGCGCAGTATGCCCGGATACACTTGGATCGAGACCAGGCGATCGCTGTGGCTTACGGCAGTAGTGGTTATACGATGCGAAACATCGGGGGAGCACTTCGGCTTACACTACTGCCGTGATCTATTACCTCTTCAAGACCATTCACATCCTGGGTGTCATCATCCTGATCGGCAACGTGACCGTGACCTTCATCTGGAAGGTCTATGCCGACGGCACCCGCGACCCGACCGTCGTTGCCTTCGCGCAGCGCCTCGTGACCTGGACCGACTGGGCCTTCACGGCCAGCGGCGTGGTCCTCATCATCGTCGGCGGCTACGGGATGACGGTGGTCGCCAACCTCAATCCCATCCGTGTCAGCTGGCTGTTTTGGAGCCAGGTCTCGTTCTACGGCATCGGGTTCATCTGGCTGTTCGTCTTGATTCCGCTCCAGGTCGTGCAGGCACGCCAGGCACGCGAGTTCGCGGTCACAGGCACGATCCCCAAGTCCTATTGGCGCCTGTGCTGGATTTGGAACATCTTCGGCATCACCGCGACGGTGCCCTTTCTCTACGTGCTCTATCTGATGGTCGCCAAGTTCTGAGCGATCGGCGAGTGTTGCTTGCTGGTCGAGACGCTCGAGGCGAAGTTCCCGGTTTCATGGCTACCCGCCTTGCGCTCGCCTGCTTGCTCCAACTGGCCCGAGCCTGCATCCTGCGCTCATCGTTCACCATCACGGAGTTAACAGCGATGAGAGTCACCGTTGCGACGGCGTCGAAACTGATTGCGGCGCTCGCGCTGACGAACATGGGGATGACGGAGACGAGCATGGCCGATTCCAACGCGCGCGCCACCACACCCGAGCGTGCGACCACACCGGCGGCGCAGGAGCAGCGCAGCACGCTGGAGGATCAGATCGAGCTGGCGGTGACCATCTACAACGACGATCTGGCGCTGATCCGCGACAGTCGTCGGGTCGAGCTGCCGGCCGGGCGCAGCGAGCTGGCATTCCGCGATGTCAGCGCCCAGATACGCCCGGAAACCGCGCTGCTGCGCGCCGCCGAAGGCGCCGCTCCCCAGGTGATCGAGCAGAATTTCGACTTCGATCTCCTCACGCCGGCAGCGTTGCTCGCGAAATACGTCGGCCGCGAGGTCGCACTGGTGAGCACGCATCCGACGACCGGCGAGAAAACCGAGGAGCCGGCGAGGGTACTCGCGGCCAGCGATGGCGTGGTGCTGCGCGTTGGCGATCGGATCGAGACCTTCCCGGCTGGTCAGGTGCCGGGACGCCTCATCTACCGCGATATCCCGACGAGCTTGCGTGATCGCCCGACCTTGGTGCTGGCCTTGGAGAGCGCGGAGGCCGGTAGCCGGTTGCTGGAGCTGAGCTATCTCAGCAGCGGGCTTGGTTGGAAGGCGGATTATGTCGGCGAGCTGTCGGCGGACGGGCAGCGACTCGATCTCACCGGCTGGGTGACGCTGACCAATCGCAGCGGCACCCGCTATCAGAACGCCCAGCTGCAGTTGGTGGCTGGCGAGGTGAACCAGGTCGAGGACGAGAGGCAAGCGCCACAGTACGAGGCGATGGCGCTGCGCTCCACCGCGCCGGCGCCCAACATGCGCGAGGAGCGTCTGTTCGAGTACCACCTCTATTCGCTCGCGCAGCCGACGACCCTCGCCGATAACCAGACCAAGCAGGTCGCTCTGCTCGATGCGCCTGGCGTCAGCGTTGGCAAGGAACTGCTGATCCAGGGGAACCAACAGGTGTTCCAAGAGCCGCGTGGCGAGCTGACCCAGGAGCTGCCGGTGAACGTCTATCTCACCGCAATCAACGACACCGATTCCCATCTCGGGCTGCCGTTGCCTGCGGGCATCCTGCGCATCTACCAGCGCGATAGCCAGGGCAAGGCGCAGTTCATCGGCGAGGATCGCATCGACCACACGCCCAAGCACGCGACTCTGCGCCTGAAGCTGGGCCAGGCCTTCGATGTCACCGCCGAGCGCAAGCAGATCGCGTTCAAGAAGCTCTCCGGCACCGGGCCTTGGCAGTACCAGTACGAGAGCGCCTATGAGGTCGGCGTCAAGAACGCCAAGCCGGAGCCGGAGACGGTGGTTATCCAGGAACGGATCCCCGGCGACTGGAGCATTCTCGAGGAGAGCGCGGCACATGAGCAGGGCAACGCCAATACCGCAGTCTGGCGCCTCGAGGTGCCGGCCGAGGGCGAGACCCGTCTGCGCTATCGCGTGCGTGTGCGCTTCTAGCGCGCATCCGTCATCGGGCCCGGCCCGACGCGGTCTCCCTGGCAGGTTCCCCGGTCATCGACGAACCCATTGATCTGAGTCAATGTGACGCGCGCATGCTGATAGTGGCTATTGCTGCCCCGTTGCGGCTCGTTTATGGTGCCGAGCGCACTAAAACGGCGCTGCGGGACGTCTTAGTTATAGACTAGAATCGATCCTTGCAATCGAAACAATCGATTTCAGCTGAAGACTGCGCGCGGCGTATGGTTACCGCGTTTTCAGCGGCAGATGCCGAAACCCTTCCGAATCACGATCCTGAGTTAGGCAACCCGGATCAAGCGAAGCAGACGCAGAACAGACCCACAGGAGCTGAGCATGAGCAAAAAGTACGACGCCGGTGTAAAAGAATACCGGGACATGTACTGGACCCCCGACTATGTCCCTCTCGACACCGACCTGCTGGCTTGCTTCAAGTGCACCGGTCAGCCTGGCGTCCCGCGCGAAGAGGTTGCCGCCGCTGTTGCCGCTGAGTCCTCGACCGGCACCTGGTCGACCGTTTGGTCGGAGCTGCTGACGGACCTCGAGTACTACAAGGGCCGCGCCTATCGCATCGAAGATGTGCCGGGCGACAACGAGTCCTTCTACGCCTTCATCGCCTACCCGATCGACCTGTTCGAGGAAGGCTCCATCGTCAACGTGCTGACCTCGCTGGTCGGTAACGTGTTCGGCTTCAAGGCCCTGCGTCACCTGCGTCTGGAAGACCTGCGCTTCCCGATCGCCTACATCAAGACCTGCGGCGGCCCGCCGGCTGGCATCCAGCTCGAGCGTGACCGGCTGAACAAGTATGGCCGTCCGATGCTCGGCGCCACCATCAAGCCGAAGCTGGGTCTGTCGGCGAAGAACTACGGCCGTGCGGTCTACGAGTGCCTGCGTGGCGGTCTGGACATGACCAAGGACGACGAGAACGTCAACTCGCAGCCCTTCATGCGCTGGCGTGATCGCTTTGAGTTCGTTGGCGAGGCCATTCAGAAGGCACAGCAGGAGACCGGTGAGCGCAAAGGCCACTACCTGAACGTCACCGCCGCGACCCCGGAAGATATGTACAAGCGTGCCGAGTTCGCCAAGGAGGTTGGCTCGCCGATCATCATGCATGACTTCCTCACCGGTGGCTTCACCGCCAACACCGGTCTGGCCAACTGGTGTCGTGAGAACGGCATGCTGCTGCACATCCACCGTGCCATGCACGCCGTCATCGACCGTCATCCGAAGCACGGTATCCACTTCCGCGTGCTGGCCAAGTGTCTGCGCCTCTCCGGCGGCGACCACCTGCACACCGGTACCGTCGTCGGTAAGCTTGAGGGCGATCGTCAGTCCACCCTCGGCTTCGTCGATCAGCTGCGCGAATCCTTCGTGCCAGAAGACCGCTCGCGCGGCGTCTTCTTCGATCAGGATTGGGGCTCATTGCCTGGCGTCTTCGCCGTCGCCTCCGGTGGTATCCACGTCTGGCACATGCCGGCGCTGGTGACCATCTTTGGTGACGACTCCATGCTGCAGTTCGGCGGCGGCACCCAGGGTCACCCCTGGGGCAACGCGGCCGGCGCTTGCGCCAACCGTGTCGCAGTCGAGGCCTGTGTCAAGGCGCGCAACGAGGGTCGCGAGCTGGAGAAGGAGGCCCGCGAGATCATGACCGAGGCCGCCCAGCATAGCCCTGAGCTGGCCATCGCGATGGAGACTTGGAAGGAGATCAAGTTCGAGTTCGACACCGTCGATAAGCTCGATACCTGATCGGCTGATCCTGTTGGGGGCGCGGGCGGCGTCTTGCGCCTGGCTCCCAACCTAGCCCGTCTCCATCAGCCTCGTCCGACTCACGATTGAACCCCATCTATTTAGGAGTATCCGCGATGTCCTTGCAAGCCACCATGGGCGACTACCAGACCAAGCAGACCCTCGAGACCTTCGGCTTCCTGCCGCCGCTGTCGCAGCAAGAGATCTACGACCAGATCGCTTACATCATTGCGCAGGGCTGGACGCCGGCGATCGAGCACGTCCATCCGTCAGGCACGATGGACGACTACTGGACCATGTGGAAGCTGCCGTTCTTCGGCGAGCAAGAGCTGGGTAATGTGGCCGCCGAACTCGAGGCCTGCCACCGCTCCTATCCGAATCATCATGTTCGTCTGACGGGATACGATAGCTACACCCAGAGTCAGGGTTCGTGCTTCGTGGTCTTCCAGGGCCGCGCCTAGCGCGCGGGCTGCGCGCTGTCTCCGATCGATTTGGTGACGGGCGCTGAGTCCGTGACCGGTTCGTCGCCGGAGATCAAGCGTCAACGATGTCGACCTTCGCCTTCTCGGTCTTTCAGCACTTGGCGGGTGCGACAGTCCGGCAAGCGATGCACTATCCCGAGCTGCCCGCCCGCCCGGCGACGACGGACAGCCAACCCGACAGCCCCACGGAATTACCCATGGCAAGCAAAGCGAACCTGAGATCGAGCGGCCGCGAGGCGGCCCTGGCCCGCCGGCGTGCCCTGTCATCCAAGGGCAAGCAGGGTTTGGTGCAAACGACGCCCGAGCGCAAGCGGGCTCCGCGCACCGAGCGCGCACCCGAACGGCCCCCCGAGCGGTCTAGGCCGCAGCCGACGTTGGCACCCGCCACCGCAGCCCCGGCGCGTGCGTCCAATCCGAGGCCGAGTCTCGATCTCGCATCCTCGGCCAGTCCGCAACGGCGTCGCACCATGCCGCAGAATCCCGCGCAGGCAAGCCGTGAACTCGCGCGCCAACGCCGCGCGAAGCTGGCGCGTGATGGGCGCCGTGCCCAACGCAGCAATGATCGGGTGCGCGACCCCCGGGCCGATCAGTCCGGCGCGCGCTCGGCACCACCCAAGCGTACTGAGCAGACCAAGGGCGAGTGCCAATGCGGCGGTCAGTGTCAGCAGGCGAAACAGAGGCGCACCGAGAACGCCCATGCGCCCTCGCTGTCACTCTCGGCGCCGGCATCGAGCCGCGCCAAGAACGGCAACGGAGCGACAGCAAACGGTCGCAACCGCAAGCCGAAACCTGTGCTCGCGGTCAAGCCGGCCGGTCGTGCCGTAGCTCTGGCTCGGCGCGCCGCGCTCAGCGGCCGTGGCAAGGGCGCGACCAATGTGCCGAAGTCGGCCGCTGGCATCGCCCGTCAGGCCAATCCCAAGCTCAGCGGCCGTGAGTTGGCGCAGCGAGTTCGCGCCCAGCGCAACGCCAACGGTGGAGCGGGGGAGCCCAAATCACAGCCGACCGGGCGCATGCGCCCGACGCGCACCGGCGCGAGCGATCAGCCGTGGAAGGTCGGCGTCAGCGAGACGACCCTGGGCCAATTTGTTACAGGCACCCGCGTCGGCCGCAGCCAGAAGACCACCGGCGATGAGCCCAGTACCTGTCGCACCATCACCGGTACCGAGTACATGGGCGCGGATATCTTCCGTGAATTCTGTCAGACCGACCCCGCGCCGGCGCTCAAAAAGTTCGGCGTGAGCGCCACCGGCTATGGCAACTTCGTCACCGGTAACGAGGTTGGACGCTCGCCCAGGGTCACCGGCGATGAACCGGGCACCTGCGCGAGCGTGACCGGGACGCAATACCTGTCGCCCGATCAGTATCAGAGCTACTGCAACACGCGCCCAGGGCCCGAGCCGCGCGAGACCGGTATCGACAAGACCCTCGCCGGGCAGGGGCTGTCCGGGACTATGGTCAATCGCTCCGCGAAGGTGACCGGCAATGAACTCGGTGCCAACGTGGTCCCGACCGGGACGCAGTACACGGCTGCCTCGGAGATCCCTACCGATCGCTCGGTGCCGCCGAAGGTGGGCACCTCGGTGACCCTCTCGGGGGGCACGGTCACCGGCACGCGCGTTGGACGCTCGACGAGCGTGACCGGCGGCGAGCCGGGCACCTGCCGGCTGGTGACGGGCGATGAATATGCCGACCGCGCCCAGTACGACGAGTTCTGCCAGACCAGCCCACAGCCCGAACCGCCCAAGGTCGGGATGTCGATGACCAATAAGGGCCATCGCGTCTCCGGCACCCAGACGGGTCGCTCGGGCAAGGTGACCGGTGACGAGCCGGGCACCTGTAAAGCGGTGACCGGCACCCCTTACGCGGGCTTGGAGCAGGCCTCTGATTACTGTGCGCCCAATCAGCAGCATGAGATCAAGGCCCGCACGCGCATCATGTCGGCGACACCGGGTCCGAGCATGACCGGCATCCAGCCGGGCATCGGCGGCGTCATGACCGGCGCCGCCAAAGGGGCCTGCGAGCCCTTGACCGGAACGCCCTATCTTGGGGCGGATCAATTCGCGCGCGTCTGTGATGCCGATGTTAGCAATGCCGCCGAGCCTGGGCAGCCGGACTTCCCGCGCCCCTTGGACTTGGGCGGACACTCCCCGACATCGGTCCCGGCCCCAGCCTCGGCTCCAACATCGATGCCGGCATCGCCTCCGGCTCCAGGCCAGGGGTTTAGCGTCAGCTCGCCAGCGCGCGCGGCCTTCGAGGACCAACGCCGCAGCCATGTCACCGGCACCAGCTACGAGTCGAATCGCCACATCACCGGTCCATTCGGGATGGGCACCGGCAAGATCACCGGCACCGAGCAGTTTCGCTTCGATAGCCGCCGAGCGCGCCCGAATCTGCTGACCCCCGAGCCCAACCCTGGTGCTGGTCGCGGTGCCAATCCCGGGGTGGCGCCAGTCGATGCCGGTACAGCGGCGACTGCCGGGGCGGCGGCACCCTCGCGCGTCACCGGCGAAGGCCAGTCCGCAGGTCGCAAGATCACCGGCGATGACTGGGATCGCGGCGAGCGTGTCACCGGCACCGAGGGCAGCTCGGCGCGGCGGCGCAACCCGACCCGGCCCGGTGCGATGAGCGCCATGCCGCCGGTCGAGGCCAAGCGTAACGAGGAGGTGCCGCAGCCGACCAGTCGGGTGACCGGCAGCGCCGGCAGCACCGATCGCGGTGCCTTGATCACCTACTCCGGGGGCGCGCGCGGCTGACCGCGTACGTTGAGTAGGATCCATGCCCATCCGTCACCGACCATCACCGCGCTCGCGCAGCCTGGGCCGAAGCCCTCGCAGCCCGGCGCCCACGATGTCGCCCGCCAGCTCGGATGCGAGCAGCGCGTCGGCGACGGAGTCGGGCGAGGCGGTTGTGCCGCGCGGACGCACGGAACAACCGGCGCGCCGTCCAGCCAACCTCGGACAGGGGCCGACCCGGCCCACGCGTCCGCCTCGGCCCATGCCGAGTGGGCTGCCGAGCGGGCGCGCGCGGACGGAAACGCTGCGGTCGGCGATGAGCCCGAGCGCATCGGCGGCTGGGCTGGAATTCAAGCCGGCGTCTCGGTCGATGGAGTTTGGCGGGGGTTCCGGTCGCGGCGTGCATCCGTTGACCGATGCCCAAGCCAATGTGCGACTGTACGACTATGAATCGTCGGTCAAGCACGCGTTCGACGATCTGGTGCCGGTGCTCAAACGCATTGCGAGCGAGCGTTGCGAGCCGGATTTCGTCGACCGGGCGCAGTCGATCGCGCGCGCCGAACTCGGCTTCGAGCTGCCTGCTCAGATCCTCGAGGACAGTTGGATCAGTGGGCTCGATATGCGGCGACTGTTCGCGGCCTGCGTGTTCGAGACCTATCACCGGCTCAGTGATGCCTTTTTCACCACCGATCCGCTCGGCGGGCGCGACGGCGCGGCCTTCGAGCAGTTTCTGCTCGACTGCGGCTTCCATCTGATGGATGTGACGCCCTGCGCCGATGGTCGTCTGGCGCATGCGATCAGTTATGTCCTGCGCCTGCCCTATGGGCACGTGCGGCGTAAGTCCTATGCCGGGTCCTTGTTCGACATCGAGAACACGGTCGAGAAATGGGTTGAGACGGAGCTGTCGCGCTTCCGCGAGGGGCTCCCGAACAGCGCCGATGCGCCGACACGTTATCTGAAGGTGGTGATGTATCACGGCAGCTCGGTCGATCCCGCGCATCAGGGCTGCGCCGCGCACGGCTCCGATGATGCCGCTGCGGCCAGCGCCGGGCTCGAGCGGCTCAAGGCGTTTCGCCAGGCGATCGAGAACAGCTTCTGCTGTGGTGCTTCGGTCGACCTGCTGCTGTTGGGCTTGGATACCGATACCGACGCGATCCGTGTGCATGTGCCGGATGCCGAGGGCTACTGCGATCTCGAGCATTGGCTCGATGCCGCCAAGGTCTACGAGATCACCCGTGGCCTATCCCCCGAGCAGGCGCGCGCGCGGATTGCCGAACTTGTGCGAGCACATGCGCCGGGGAAAGCGGCCGGCGAGGCCCTGAGCGACGGCATGGTGCGCCTGATCGCCGGCCTGATCGAGAACAATCTCTCGCAGATCGATTATGTGCGCCAGTATCACGCCGGCGGCTACGCCGATATCGGCCATGCCGAGCGTTTCATCGGCGCCGGCATCGGCTTCGAGGAGATTCAGCTGCGCAACCTGACCTATTTCGCCTATCTGAGCACGGTCGAGGAAGGCGCAGCCGACCTCGATGTGGGTATCAAGATCTTTACCGGCCTGAATATCAATCGCGGTTTGCCAGTGCCGATCATCGTCCGCCACGATTATCACGGCGGCGTGCCGGGCGCGCGCGAGCGTGCCATCGCGCATTGCGAGCGGATTGCTGCGGCCTTGAAGGCTAGGTATCCGAAGCTCTGCGCCGATGGAATGCTGCACTGCCTGCGCGCGGTGCGCGATCTCGATCAGGCGGCGCCGATCGAGATCGTTGGCTCGTCGTTACAGCCAGCGGCATCCGCCGCGCACTGAGGCCCAGGTCGCTCGCTCATGAAGATTTGCAAGGTTCTCAAGCCGCTGGTCTCGACCAATCGCATTCCGGGATTCGAGCACAAGCATCTGCAGGTGGTGCAAGACGGCAGTGCCCAACTGGTCGCGGTCGATGCGGTCGGCTCGATTCCCGGCGATTGGGTCATCTGCGTGGGCAGTTCCGCCGCGCGCGAGGCCGCTGGCAGTAAGGAATATCCGAGCGATCTGACCATCGTCGGCATCATCGACGACTGGGACCCGGACGCGGAGCTTTGAGGCGGTCCGGCATGGAGATCAATCAAGTGGTCGGCACGCTGTACTGCACCGAACGGATCGACGGCCTGCGCCATTGCAGTCTGCAGATCCTCAAGGATCGCAAGGGCAAGCTTGCGGTGGCGACCGATCCGGTCGGCGTGCGGCCTGGAAACTGGGTGTTCACCGTGAGTGGCTCGGCCGGACGCTACGCGATGGGCGATGCAAAGATCATGACCGATCTCACCATCGGCGGGATTATCGACGCCTGGCAGCCCGAGGATGTGGCCAAACCGGAGCCTGGTGACAATCCGGAGCCTGGTGACAGTCCGGAGCCTGGTGACAGTGATGGAATGCTCGAGCAATACCGCGATCAGGCCGCCTAAGCTGGCGAACGGCCCAGAGTGGATCAACCCCAACCGCGACCGACGCGGCATCAAAGTCTTTAACGGAGACGACAGAAATGGCAGGCGAAAGATTTGGCATTGCGCTCGGCATGATCGAGACCCGTGGTCTGGTGCCGGCGATCGAGGCTGCGGATGCGATGGCCAAGGCTGCTGAGGTCAGGCTCATCGGCCGCGAGTTCGTCGGCGGCGGCTATGTGACCGTACTGGTGCGCGGCGAAACCGGCGCCGTGAACGCGGCCGTGCGCGCTGGCGCCGATGCTTGCGAACGGGTCGGCGATGGTCTGGTGGCCGCGCACATC
>NZ_JCAQIA010000082.1:0-1692 GCF_059621085.1 Halochromatium sp. NSM3
CGGGCCGCGTCCTGCGCGCTGGCTTCGTCTGGCTGAAGAAGCTTGCTAATCAGGTTATCGAATGCCTCAACAACGACTAAGAACGGTCTCGAGCGTCTGCGGCGTGGCGCTTTGGGCGCTGGCCAGCGCGACGCAGGCCGGTTGGATACAAGATTCGACCTACAGCGATCTCTGGGTGGGCGACGGCGCACACAGCGGGCTGGTCTACGATGCCGCCCAGGAGCTGACCTGGCTGCAGGATGCCAACCTGTTCCTGACCCAATCGGCGGGCGGCGATACCGCTGTTCGGGACGCCGTCATCAGCGACATCGGCAGCATCACGCATGCCGGCGGGACCCATACGCTAAGCAACAGCGATTTCGACCTCAACGATGGCGACATGACCTGGTGGGGCGCGATGGCCTGGGCGCAATGGCTCGACTATGGCGGCTGGGACGACTGGCGGCTTTGGAGTGTGACCGACCTTGGTAATGACGGCTGTAATTTCAGTTACGACGGCACCGACTGCGGCTACAACATCGACACCGCGACCAGCGAGCTGGGACATCTGTGGTATGAGACGCTGGGGAACCTAGCGTATTACGACACCAGCGGGAATGGCCCCCAGTCTGGCTGGGGGCTCTCCAACACCGGCCCGTTCCAGAACTTTGACGATGGCCTGTACTGGTCTGGTACGGAGTACGCGCCCAATTCCGGCCTCGCGTGGGGCTTCTACGCCGGCAGCGGCCCCCAGGACCGCGACTACAAGGTCGACCAGTTGCAGGCCTGGGCGGTTCGCCCCGGACAAGTCGACGTCGCCGCGCTGGATGCGCAGCCGGTGCCCACGCCCGGTACCCTGTGGCTGGCGGGCGCGGGGCTCTTGGGCCTGAGCCTGCGGCGGCGTCGTTGGGTGCTTCGGCGCTTCGTCTGATTTGGTCCTTTTGGGGGTGCAGGGGGGTGTCCCCCCTGCTTGCTCGCGGTCGGTGCCGACATGCGCTTGTCGGCGCGGTTGTCAGCGATCGTGCTCGCACAGCCGACCTTCCACGTACTGATGCAAGATGCTTGCAGCGAGCGTCTGATAGGGAACGCCTTCGGCGAGCGCCTTCTTTTGCAGTCCGCGCAAGTCCTTGGACGTGAGGCAGATGTTGATCCGCGCATCTTGCCGGAACATAGCCGCTGCATAGTCTCGATGTCGCTGCTGCGTGGCCGTCGCGTCTTCCGCAGGCTTAACCTCTCCCGACTCGAAGGCGTCAAGGATCGCCTGTTCCTCGGAATCCAATTGGGTCATGTGCCTTTACCTCGATAAGTCCTGGTTGCCTTGCGGCTAGGGATGATCGTCTTCAGAAAGACCTCGTCCTCGGACTCCACGAACGGCACCAAGTAGACGTATCCCTCGATGTCAATCACATGGATCTGCTGACCAGGATACCGCGTCTGATTCGGATGCTCGATCGTATCGAGGATGTCTCCGGTCATGATGTGGAACACGACATCCTCGAACGAGATACCACGTTCGGTCTTGAGCAACCTGTTCTTCTCCGGGGCCCAGGTGATGGCTTTCATGGAAAAAAGTTAGCACGGTGGACGCCTTTCGTGCTCGGAAAGCGTCACCCCACCAAATGCCCCACCACCGTGCCGACCTGCTCGATGCGCTTGGCCGGATCAGCCATCTCCATGCTGAACCGCAGCGCGCCGGCGGCCTGATCGAGCTTG
>NZ_JCAQIA010000041.1:0-27943 GCF_059621085.1 Halochromatium sp. NSM3
GTTGCAGGACACCGTCAAACATCCGGTCATCAGCTCCAGGGTCGCTAGAAGATGACTATAGATTACAATAGGTTAGCATCACCTTAAAAGGGCTGATGAGCATGGACCAGAGCTCGGCCAGGCGATTGCCGGTCAACTCACTGGCGCCGCGCACAGCCTCGACAACAGCAAGCTGACCGGCATCATCGCCTACAACCGGGCGCAGTCTGTCGTCGATGCGTCGGAAAAAAAACCCTGGAATCCGCCTCGACTAGCTAGGGACTGATGCATCATGCCGTCACCGGTGGCGTTTCCGGGCAGGTGCTCGATCTGGTCGCCGGACCCGAGTCACTGGGAAACTACAATGCGCTCTATCGTGATGCCGATCAGTCAGCACTGAACCTCAGTGACCTGTCTCTAAACGAGGTCCAGGCACTGCAACAGCGCCTGGTCGCTGAGCGCGGCGGTTCACCCGTCGGGCGCTATCAGATCATCGATGACACGCTCGATGACCTGATAGCGCGTCTTGGCCTCACTGGACAGGAACGTTTCACCCCGAAACTGCAGGATCGGATGGCAATGACCCTCGCGCGTGATGCGGGATTGACTGCTTGGGAGGCGGGTCGGCTGCCGAACGACGCCTTTGCGCACAACCTCTCGCGCATCTGGGCGGGGCTGCCGGCGGATGCCAGCAACCACAGCTACTACGAAGGTGTGGCGGGGAACCGGGCGAGGGCAGACTGGGCTCAAGTAATGACTGCCTTGGAGTCTGTACGAACTCGGCCTTAAATGAGGCGTATCCGCGTCAATCACCTCAATTCTGAGGTCGATCGGCGACTAGGAATCCCGGCCGAGGTCGTCATGGATAAAGTAGGGAGCAATATCCAAAGAGAGGCCGTTATCAGGATTGAAGGGTCCGAGCCAGTCGTCGATGTCCTGATCATCTGCCACGGGAGTCATTCCAAAGGCCGGCACCGGCTGTTTGGCAAGGCGCTCTGATCGCATGTCTTGTCGCATGGTGGATCTGGTGGTCCGATGGTCGCGCTGACGATCAAGAAGGGCGCTCAGTATGAGCACCAGGATAAACACGGCCCAGGCCGTCAGGTGCAGCGTCAGCGAAGGCAGTGGCGCCAACGCCACTAAGAGGAGCGCTGCCCCCGCGATCAATCCCAATACAGCGTCAGCAAGACGCCGACCCAGAGACTGGGTCGCGACGGGCGGTTGGTCTGGATGGGTTCGGATGGATGCTGGCACTGTCATGCGGCCTCCCTGTTCATCATGGACAGGGAGCATGGTTTAAACACTTGTCTAAGAAGCACTTTAGCGTGGCTTGGAGGACGCTGCTGGGCCCTTTGCGTCGCCATTGAGCGCAACCATGGCGGAGAACGCGTTGTGGCGCTTGCGGTCTGAAAAACGACGTGTGGCTGGCGACGGTGTCGCACGCGACCTTTGGGTATCCTGATGCCATCTGCCCGATGGGTCTCGGTGGCGCGCTGGCGTGCGAGAAGATCGCGATGACCGCACCCGTCACGCAGCGCCCGTCGGCCAGCGACGATGACCAAGCCGGAACACGAATCGAGATGACCGCACCCGTGACGCAACGCCACGCACAGACCGACGGCGACAGCTTCATCATTAGCTTCGTGATGCCGGAGCGCTTCACGCTCGAGACCGTGCCGCGTCCCAACGATCCGCGCGTCACCCTACGCGAAGAACCCGGTCGTCTCATGGCCGTGCTGCGTTACGCCGGCGGCTGGGGCGAATCCAAGTATCGGAACCATGAGACGCAGCTGCTCGATGCGGTCCGTGCCGCTGGTCTGACACCGGTCGGCGAGCCCCTCTATGCTCGCTACAACTCGCCGTTCTCGCTGCCGTTCCTGCGCCGCAACGAGGTCATGGTCGAGGTCGTTGAGCCCGATCAGTGAGCCAACGCCCCTGCCCGGCGTTGAGCCTCAGTGCTCACTGTCACGACCCAGCCAAGACCGAGACCTTTGTCGGCTTCGCCACAGGCTCAGGCAAGCTGAGTGGCGACATGCGGCTAACGATGGCGATGACATCCGGCCGCTCAACAACCGAGATGCCGCTGCTCCATCGATCACGATCCGCCTTCGCTTCAGACACTTGAACCCTTTGGTCGCTCCTGTCTTCGGGATGCCGGCCGGCACGCCGTTGATTGGCGCGGGTCTTGCTAAATTTGCTCAAATCGACGGGCTCATCATCAAGACGCTCACCAAGGCTCCCAACGGAGCGACACGCACTCGACGGGGGCAGTATGCGTCAGATTGGCATCTTCTTTGGAACGGATTCCGGTACCACTAGACTGATCGCAAAGAAGATCGCAACAGCGATCAAGGCGCGTCTGGGGGAAGGCATGGTCGCGAAACCACTGAACGTCAATCGCGCCAGCGCTGATGACCTGCTGGCCTTCAAGGCACTGATTCTCGGAACACCCACCGATGGCGAAGGCCTACTCCCCGGCAAGGCCAACGACACCGACGAGGCCGCCTGGCTGGAGTTCCTGCCACAGCTCGACGGCAAGGACTTCAGTGGCACCCGGATTGCCCTGTTCGGGCTCGGTGATCAAGAGAAATATCCGACCCACTTCTGCGACGCCATGATGGACCTGCACAGCCTGTTCTCCAAGGCGGGTGCCCAGATGGTGGGCGGCATCGACACCAGCGGCTTCGACTTCAAGCGTTCGCGGGCCGTCGTCGATGGGCGCTTCGTCGGTCTGGCGTTGGATCAGCACTTGCAGTCGTTGCTGACCGACGCACGCATCGACGCCTGGCTCGACGAGGTTCTGCCGCTGCTGCTCGAGGTCTGCGAAGCGCCGGTGCCCGCCTAGTCACGCGCTGGGTATCGCTGCCCCTGCCCATCTTTTCGGTTGGAGTGGATCATTCTATGAAGACAGTGCTGGACTGGTCCGCCTACCAGGATGCCGGCATGGGCGACGCCTATGCGGACATCCCGCGCCACGGCGGCGACTTCGCAAAGGCCGTCGCGGTCTGCATCAACAGCCGCCAGTGCGAGACCGAGACCAGCAAGGGCGTCATGTGTCCGAGCTTTCGCGTCACCGGCGACCCGGCCCTCTCCACCGGTGGACGGGTGCGGCTGTTGAAGGCTGCCCTCAATACCGGCTCGGCCGACACCCACTCGGCCGCTGCGACCCAACGCGAGGCCAGCCTGCTCGATGCGGCCCTCGCCGACCCAACCCTCGCCCGCGCGATGGATCTTTGCGTCGCCTGCAAGGGCTGCAAGCGCGAGTGCGAGAGCAACGTCGACATGGCGTTGATCAAGAGCGAATACCTAGCGCAGCGGGTGCGGCGCGACGGTCTGCGCTGGCGTGCCCGCCTCTTCGCCGCACTGCCGCACTGGCTGTCGCGCTATCGATCCGCCGTGCGCTGGCTGATCGGGATGCGCAACCGTCACCCTTGGCTGGCGCAGCTAGGTCAGCGGTTGCTTGGCATCACCGCCGAAGTCCCCTTGCCGGAGCCCTCGCGTGCGCCCTTTGAGCCCGACCCTGAACCCGTCGCCGCACCGGCATCGGCACTGACCGAGGCCGCGCCACCCTCATTACCGGAGGTCGTGCTCCTGGTCGACTGCTTCGGCCGCCACTTCGAGCCCGAGATCCCGCGTGCAGCGCTCCGCGTGCTCAGGGCCGCCGGCTATCGCGTCCACATCGCCGAGCCTGCCGAATCGGACCCGAACCCGAGGCGCCCGCTGTGCTGCGGGCGCACCTATCTGGCTCAAGGCCTCGTGGAACAGGCTGCCGATGAGGCCAGGCGCCTGCTGAACGCCCTGCTGCCCCACGCCCGCGCCGGGCATTGGATCATCGGACTCGAGCCCTCCTGCCTGTTGAGCCTGCGCGATGACCACCTCGCGCTCGGGCTTGGTGACGCAGCGCGAGTCGTGGCCGAGCGTAGCCTGTTGCTGGAGGAGTTCTTGGCCAAAGAGCTCATGGCAAAGCGCCTCAAGCTCCCCTTCGCCGATGCGCAAGCGCATGACAGCAGCACTACGTTGGTGCACGGCCATTGTCACCAGAAGGCGGTAGGCGCGATGAAGTCGATGCGCAAGGTGTTGAAGGTGTTACCAGGACTGACGCCGGAGATCATCGACGCCGGCTGCTGCGGCATGGCCGGCACCTTCGGCCTGGAACAGGAGCACGCCGACCTGTCCCGACAGATGGCTGAGCTGGCCTTGCTGCCGCAACTGCGCGCCAACCCGAGCGCGCCCGTCATCGCCAACGGCTTCTCCTGTCGGCAGCAGATGCGCGCCCATACGGCGCAACGCCCTCGCCATCTGGCGCAAGTGCTCGCCGATGCGTTGGAGCTGGATCTGGAAATGGAGCCACAGCAGGAGGTCGCTACGCAGCAGGCTGTCGAACAGAACAGAGCAAAACAGAACGGTAGGGCTTGGCTTCGGCATCATGGCGCCGCACAGGCAAAGCAGGGCCGAATGGGCCAGGTGACTGAGCGATGAACACGCCATCTACCCTCAACAGATCAGCGCGCGAGCGACGCCAGCTGCTGGTCTGTGACAGCGCTGAATTGGCGGATCGTCAGCATCGCATCATCCCCTTGCTGTTCAAGCAGCACCCGCAGACCGCGATCGTGCTGCGCTACGCCGGCCAGGTCTACGCCTACCTGAACCAATGCGTGCACATGGTGCGGCGCCTGGACTGCGTCCACGACGCCGTCTTCGATGACCAACAGGGGCACCTGCGCTGCTCCATGCATGGCATTGCCTTCGATCCGGCCTCCGGGGAATCCTTGAGCGTGCTGTGCTCCGGCGAGCGACTCGAGCCCCTGCGCTGCGAGGAGATCGACGGTCAGGTCTACCTCATCGATAAACGCGTGACAGCGCTGGTGTAAACAGGGCAACGCGTGATGCATCAGACCTTTCAACCCCGTCGGCGCAGGCGCTCAACACCCCGACGCAGCCCGTCGGCGATGAACGGCATCAGCCGACCCTTGTCCCACAGGATGCGCGCGAACAGGGCATTGCGATCGCGCGGTGGGCGCGGGCGCTTCGCGCGCTGCACCAGGGTCAACGCACCTTGCTCGCAAGCCTGCAAGCAGGCGCCGCAGCCGAGACAGACCTCCGCATCCACCTGCGCCCAGCGCTGGTCCTTGGGCATGGCACGGGCATCTTCGGCCAGGCCGATGCACTTGGCATTGCAAGCACGCAGACAGGCGCCGCAGTAGTCGCAACGCTCGGGATCGACCTCGGCGAGAAAGGGCGTTTTGGCGATGCCCTCGTGAAAGCCCATCTGCACGCCAGCCAACAGCTCGCAGCAACATCGACAGCAGTTACAGAGAAACGACGGCTGCTCACGGATGTTATCGGTGATGTGCGTCAGCCCAAACTCCCGCGCTCGGTCGAGGATGGTCAGCATCTGCTCGGCACTGCGTGGTTCGGCCATACCGCGGCGCACCAGGAAGCGCGCGCCCTCGCCAAGCACCATGCAGATCTCCTCCACCGGTGCGCCTTGTTGGCAGGTCTTGCCTTCATGCGCCTTCTTGTGCCGGCAGAAGCACAGGGTCACAGCGTGGAACTCGGCATCCTGGATGATCTGACGCGCATCCTCCCAGCCGGTGATGCGTGACTGCACCGGGATCTGGTCCTCATAGACCAGCGCCCGCGTCAATGGCCAGCGGCTGCCGAAGAACTCACCGGCCTGTCCGTCTTTACCCTGTTCGCGCAGGTACGCCGACATCAGCCGTGCCAACTCCGCCTGAGGCAGATCCCCGCGATCGCGCATGAAGCTGAACTCCATGAAGCCGATCAGCCCCGGCACCAACAGATAGTAGGTCTCATGACCCACCGGCAGGTCCATCACCAGCCCCTTGTTGGCCATGGATTCGAGAATCCCATCCAGCTCGGCCGCCGGCAGGCCGGTGCGCTCGACCAGTTCGGCCCGGGTGGCCTCGGTCAGCGGAAAGCGAGCAGCCACCTCGGCCTCACGCGGATCGAACAGCAGCGCGAGGATCTGGCGCAGGCGCGGACTGTCGACCAGGCCCACCGGGTAGCGGTTGAGACGGTCGATCAGCGGCACCAAGGCCGATTTGTCGTTCAGCAGATGTCCCATGGTGGCGCCTCTTGCGCAAACGCTGTCAGATAACGCGCCCATCCGCTCTCTGGACGAGGTGCTGGCGAGCAACCAATTCTTGCCCCAGAGTGCCGGGGCGATGCAATGGGCCATGGCTGTCGACGCTGATCCAGGTTCACAACAGCCGCCCTGCGTGGATGTCCAAGGCGACCTGCGGCGCAAGGCCTTGCTCGAGGCCGTCCTTGCTGCGATGGATGAACAGCAGATCGATGCGATCATCTACCCCAGTTGGAGCCATCCGCCGCGGCGCATCGGCGACAGCGAGAGCCCGCACGGCAACAACAGCCCAATCCTTGCGCCCCATACCGGGCAACCGGCCATCACGGTGCCGATGGGCTTCACCGACAGCGGTCTGCCGCTGGGCCTGCAACTGCTGGCGCGGCCATTCGACGAGCACAAGCTGTTCCAGTATGTCTACGCCTATGAGCAAGCGACCCAGCACCGTCATCCGCCGCCTGGATTTGATCGCCTTCAACCTGAGGCGTTGTCCACGACCTTAGCACGCTAGCCACCGATTGCTCGCGTGACTGTGGCGCGGCTCACCTTGGCCTGTTCGCGGAGGCTGTCACTCCACAATTGGATTGGACTGCAACGTTCGCGAAAGACCGCTTCCGGAGACTCAGTCTCCGTCTCTTCATTGGGCAACCGTGCCGTCTGGCTTCAGTGAGCAATCGAAGGTTTCCACCTGAGTGCCGGTCATCGCACGGATGGTGATGCGGTGATCGGATACCTCGGCGATCCCCTCGTACTGGCTGCCGGGCGGCAGGCTGGGCTGATGCGACTCGAAGCAGTCGCGGCCCAGGGTTGGATCAACATCCTGAGGTGGCTGTTGCTGTCCGCAAGACATTAATGTTGCTGTTGATACGACAACGGCGATGATCGGCACAGGGATTCGCATGCACAGTCTCCAAAAGGTTGCTTGCTCCGAAGTGTAGCGACTTCCGCCAACGTCCTGCGTGACCGTCGCGTCAGGGGACTGCGACAACGAACAACAGGTCGGCCGCAGGACTAGCGACCATGGTGTTTCAAGGGCTCGAAACGCTCGATGTGCAACGCCCAGCGATGCTCAGTGGCGTCGAGTAACCGCCAGGAGGGTCCGTCAACGTCACTAATCACGAGGCTGCCACGCGATGTCTAACAACCCCGCCAATGAGTTCGATGTCATGACCGACGGGCCGCCAGATGCAAAATGGACCCTGCTCCTGGCCCATGGTGCGGGTCAGGGCATGGATGCACCCTGCATGACACAGATGGCCGAGACGATGGGCCGGGCAGGCTTGAGGGTGATCCGCTTCGAGTTCCCGTACATGACCGAGATCCGGCGCACCGGCAGGTGCAAACCACCGAACCGCGAGCCGGTGCTGCTGGAGCATTGGAATCGGATCATCGACCAGGCGCTTGCCGCCGGTACCGACGCGCAACGCCTGCTGATCGGCGGCAAGTCCCTAGGCGGGCGCATGGCGAGCCTGATCGCTGACGAGCGCGCCGCCGGGCTGGTCTGCCTCGGCTACCCGTTCCATCCGCCGGGAAAGCCGGATCGGCTGCGCACCGAGCATCTGCGCATCCTGCGCACGCCGACGCTGATCTGTCAGGGTACCCGCGATCCCTTCGGCACGCCGGACGAGGTCGCCGGCTATGCGCTCGCCCCGTCGATTCGACTAGCCTGGATCGAGGACGGGGATCACAGCTTCAAGCCGCGCCGACAATCCGGGCGCACCTGGGAGCAGAACCTGGATCAGGCGGCGGAGGCAGTGCTCGGTTTCGTCGCGACGCTGTGAGCGCGAGCCATCAGTCCATGCCGCATGCGAGTTCGCAACCAGGATCGGATGCGCGAAAGAACCCCAGGCCGCCGACCTCCCGTCAGGATGCGACCTGTTGTAAGGTTGGTCTGACGCGCGCTGCATCGTAGCCTTGTTCAACGGCGATCGCCATGGCCTGGTCATAGTCATCGGGTTCGATGCGTGGGGCGCGGGCGATGAGCCAAAGTCGCCTGCGGCTCGGTGTGCCCATCAGTGCCCATCGATAACCAGGGTCCAAGCCAATCACCCAGAGGTCGCCGCGAATCAGCTTGAAGAATCGCAAGATCAGCTTCGAGCCACTCGGATCGGCGGGATGAACGCTGCCGTTGACCTCGCTGCGGCGCATCCCCGCCTTTGCGTTCTGAGCAACGGTTTGGACGCTGAGGCGCCCATCTGGACGCTTGGTATAGGTCGCGGTGACATTGACGCTGTGCTGTCCAGGGCCGTCCGCCTCGAGATTGGGCAGCCTGGCCACTTCGAACCAAGTCCCCAGCAGGCGATCGAGATCGACCCGAGCCATGGTCGCAGGTGGCTGGCGGGGCTTGCCGAGGCGTCCTAGAAGCAGAGCGCGCAAGGCGAAAAGAGGGCGCTTGATCACGCCTCTGGAGTTGGGCGTCGATGGCGTCGAAGCAACCCGCGCTTCGATGCGGTTGGTGCTTCGCCCCTGTGTTGACTCGCCTCGATCACCGGCGCTTTTGCTGGCTCGTTGCCGCCTCCAGTCGCGCCAGTTCAACACCACCGACACGGCTAGCCCCGTCAGCGCCAAGCCGACGACCCAAACGTCGATGAGCATCGGATTCCAGGACTCCCCCGTCAGCGCGTCGACGTAGTACTTGATGGTGGACGCGGGCAATCCGGTCTCGCCGAGGGCGGCTTTGACCTGCCAATGCCAGTCGGTCAGCGGGCAGTACCCCCAACCGTACCAGGCGCCGAGTCCGACCCAGGAGGCGAGCGTGAGTCCGATCACGAGCAGGTGCAGGCGCCGGGTGCGTTGCCAGATCCAGCCGGTGAGGTTGAACAGCACCAGGGCTGCGTGGAGCAGGAACAGCGCTTGGTCGAGCACTCGTAACGTGGAAACGTCCATCGGGATCTCAGTCCTGCCATTAGCGTTGTCCTGCTCGCAGTCGACGGCCAGCAAGGGCAGGGCGATCAAGTCCGGCGCATTCGGCACGCTCGAAGCGCGCTGGACCTCAGCCCATGATCAGTACTGAACTCGGGTTAGCTGTGCGCGAAAGAATGGCGCGTACTCGGGGGTACCGACGAGGTTACCGATCTCCACCGCAGTGGGAAGGGTAAAGCCCTGATGGGTCGCATGCGCCAGCGTGCGTCCGCCAAAGGGCTGCAGGCGATAGATCCGCTCCGGGTTGGCGTCTGACCAGCGCAGCGTGGTCATCTCCAGAACCCGACCGGCGGCGTCGACTGTCAGCTGAATCGGCTCGACGCCCCGCATCTCCGGGAAGCGGACCTCCGCCTGATCCGCGCCTGTTTGCGTCCAGACTGCCCCGAATTGAGGCAGCAGCGCGGCTGGTACCCAGACGCTTTCCATCAGCAACCGCGCGGCGGCGGCACGGGCGTGGTCCTCGGTGTCCGCGATCCGGGCCACCGGCAGCACACCCCACAGCCAGAACCGCGTCCAACTCGTTCGGCCATTCCAATAGCCATCCGAGCCACAGAAGCGGATCAACCCCAAGCCGGCCCGTGCGCGCCAGACGAACCCCTGCAGCGGGGCAAGAATCTGGTCGGCGTGCATGCTCAGCTCGCGGCCGTTCAGGATCAGCGAGCCTGCCATCTCCAGCCGGGCCACCCGGTGCAGCGTCGTGCCCGGCGCGATGGCATTGGCGAAGTAACGCTGGCCGATCTCGGGCAGGTCGGCAACCAAGGCCGGATCGTAGGACGGCGGCACGCTGTCGCGCTGCGCCAGTAACGCGTCCCAGACCGCTTGCGCATGCCGGGCGTCCCGCCCGCTCTTCCAGCGTACCATCGAGAGCCCCGTGACAGCCGCGATCAGAACGACCAAACCAACCGTGCTCAGCAGGACCACCGTCAGTGCCATCGACGCTCTCCTCCCGTCCACCGCAGGTCATGAAAGGCCAAACGAACGTGACAAGCGTGGCCGAGATCGCCAGTCTGTTCGATCCGGCAGGAAATGCCATCACGCGCCGGGTCGACATTAACCTGTTGATGCGCGATCTTGTTTCTCGATGCGATCGCCATTAGCGTGATAGGTAGACCGCTGTTCACGTCACTCGTTACATCTTGAAGGTGCTCCATGGAATTCAATGCCGAGCAGCTGATCCCCTTCGCGGTGCGTGCACCGTCCGGACACAACACGCAGCCGTGGCAGTTCTCGGTGAATCAGGACCGGATTTGGATCTTCCCTGACTTGACCCGTCGCCTGCCGGTCGTTGACCCCGACGATCACGCGCTGTTCATCAGCCTCGGCTGCGCGCTCGACAATCTGATTGTCGCAGCCGCGCATCAGGGGCTTCTGGCCAGCGTCGAGTCTTTCCCCGCCGATGAACCGGAAGCCTGTCTGCGGGTGCGGCTGTCGCAGGGCGCCGATGACAACACCGACGCCTTGTTCCGCGCCATTCCCGAACGCCAGACGAACCGCAGTACCTATGATGGGCGAGCGATCGACGCCTCCGATCTTGCACGGATACTGGACGCCAACCGCAGCGATGCCGTGGAGCTACGTCCGTTCCGCGTCGGCGATCCAGAGATCGAGCCGATCATCAACTTCGTTCGGGCGGCTAACATCGCCCAGTTCAATGATCCGGCCTTCGTCGGGGAGCTGGTGTCATGGATTCGGTTTTCCGGGCGTGAAGTATCGGCCCGACAAGATGGCCTCGCCGCTGCGGCCTTGGGTTTTCCCGCAGTGCCGCGCTGGCTCGGCCGTTGGATCATGACCAGGCTGGTGAAGCCAGCGGGCGAGGCCGATCGGCAGGAGAAGGCGATTCGCCAGTCCTCCCTGCTATTGCTCTTCATTGCCCGGGAGCATGATAAACGCCACTGGGTCGATGTCGGACGCAGCTTCGAACGCGTCGTGCTCACCGCGACCTCGCTGGGTATCGCGCACGCCCACGTCAATATGCCCTGCGAAGTCGAGCCGATTCGCCGGCGGCTTGCGGCCCACCTGGGCTTGAACGCCGGAGCACAACCGCTGCTGCTGATCCGCTTGGGATATGCGAAGCAGCGACGGCCAGCCTCACCGAGACGGCCTCTCGATCAGGTCATGCGATGACCATCGCGCAACGCATAGACGGATACCCTCGTCGCGGATAGCGCAATGAAACGGGAGAAGATTGACTTAGCCCCTTGACCTGGCCGGCAAGTGAGGATGTCATCCGCCAAAGCAAGGCGCACACGCGGAAAACGCTTCAGGCCGATCCGTGAAGCAGATGCACCAGCCCCCTTCAAACTGCAGCAGCCCGAAGGCTAGCTAGCGCAGTCATTGACAGACCGGCCGATGACGCCACTAAAAGGTCCGTCCCGCTGCGTCGATGCACTCAACGATCCGGTATTTTGGTAGGACGATCCGTATGGACTCCGACGACGTCGGTCATTGTCACGACAGCAAGCACCCCGACTCAGTCAGCCATGATCCGGCGTTGCTCGCCGCACTCGGCTGGCAACCCTATTTCGCCGAACAGACCAGCCCAGAGGCCCTCTCAGCAACGCCCCCAGCCCGCGTCGTCGCCGTGCATCGCAGCGGCCTGCAGATCCTAGGCGCTGGCCTCGACGAGACCCTGCCACCGCGCGCCGATGCCACCGTCGGTGACTGGCTGCTGCTCGATCGCACACAGCCTCGGGCGAGTCGCCTCCTCTCCCGCACCAGCCTGATCAAGCGCCGCGCGCCCGGCACCGAGCGGCAGGTACAACGGATCGCCGCGAACATCGACACGGTCTTCGTCGTCACCTCCTGCAATCAGGACTTCAACCTGGCCCGGTTGGAGCGCTATGTCGCGCTGGCCTTCGAGGCCGGAATCACGCCGGTCATCGTCCTGACCAAGGCCGACCTGGTGACCGATCCGCCGACCTGGATCGACGCCGCCGGCAGCGTCTCTGATCGGGTCCCGGTCGTCGCGCTCGATGCTCGTGGAGACGACCCAAAGGCCAAGCTGTCGCCCTGGTGCCAGCTTGGCCAAACCGTCGCCTTCCTCGGCTCATCCGGTGTCGGCAAATCCACCCTCACCAACGCCTTGGCTGGCACCGATGCGATCGCAACCCAGGCCATCCGCGAAGACGATGCCAAGGGGCGTCATACCACGACCCGTCGCGAGCTGCACCTGATCCCCGGCGGCTGCCTGGTGCTGGACACCCCGGGCATGCGCGAATTGCAGTTGGCAGACGCCGCCTCTGGCATCGCCGAGACCTTCGATGACATTGAGGACATGTCAACGCACTGCCGGTTTGGGAACTGCCAGCACGAGCGCGAACCCGGCTGCGCACTCCGCGAGGCGATCGAACAGGGCCAACTCGAGCCCGCGCGGCTGCAGCGCTGGCGCAAGCTCCTCGCCGAGGACCGCTTCAACTCGGCCAGTCTTGCCGAGCGTCGGACCAAAGACCGCGCCTTCGGCAAGATGGTCAAACGGGTGATGAAGGAGGATAGGTCGCGCCGGGAGCGCTGAACGGGGAGGCGAGACGACGTCGCAGGCGACCGCCAGCGGCAAAATCACCAACGCCCGCTCGACGCCTTCACCGCTCGGCAAACGCCGCGTCAGTCATTCAAGATCGGACAATACCTGAAACCGCAGATGGCTCATCCGCGCACAATGAGCCCCCCATCAGCCCAACCTTCAAGCGCGATAACCCGACACTGCGATAGCGCGCGCACAGCGGGCAGCCCTGATCAAAGCGCCCCTGCTCGGTGACCAGATAACGGATTTGGCACGGCGGACAGTCTCTCAGGTGGGCACTGCCCATGCGCAGATCACGCGCCAGCATCCAGCACAGCGTCATCTCCAGGCTGTTGTTCGGACCCAAGAGCCTCTGCGCCAGATCATGCGCCTGGATCATCGCCTCAATCGATCTCGAGCACCGATCTTGCCAATGCTCTCCGCTGGAGGCCCGTTGCAAGTGCTGATAAAACAGCACGAACACCGACGCACACAGCTGGCCGTGGCGGGTCGTGATCGCCGCCCCGCCCGCTGTCGGCAACTGACCCGAGGGCGCCGGTTCACCATGCACCTCTCGATACAGTGCCCGCAGCGCATCCCGCGCGACCCGCGTCTCCCAATGCACGATCGACAGGCGCGCCCGCCGCATGATCAAGGCCAGCGCCACCTGCATGCGGGCGTGCCGCTCGAGCATCGGCTGAGCCGACATCAGGACAACGCCGAGCCGTCTTCGTGATCGACGTTAGGATCGGTATCGGCCTCAGGATCACCGAGCTGATGCAACAGCAGATGCAGCGCCGGCAACGCCGCATCCACCGACGATCGCGCGCAGGCCGCCAGCAAGCGGTGCGGCTCCGCCGGCAAGCGCGGTTGAAACAAGGTCCCAGGCAGTCGCGCAAGACGCTCGACAGCCTCCGAGTCGGCGCTCGCCAGCCAGTGCGCCAAGGGTGGCTCGAGACCAAACAGCGACCGCGCCAACGCCGGTTGCGCGCGCAGACCATCGCGTGCCGTCTGCAGATAGGCGCGGTTCAGACGCTGAATCGGTTCGACCAGGGCTTCAGGAGAGAGTAACGCAGTCATGGCAAGTGGATCTCAAGCTTAGTCAGACAGGTGAAGGGCCTCCAGCAGGCGCGCCCGATCGGCGACGAGCTGGGGGTTGGGTTCGGAATCGATGGAGGATGCAGGCGGGGACCGCGCATCCGCCTCGCGCGGCGATGCGGTCGCGGCCGCAGCCGGCTCAGCGTCTGAACGCGACGGACCACTCAACCCGAGCAAGGCCAACTGCCGCAGCCGGTCCGCACGCCCGCGCCGCGAAACCTGCATCAAGCTGGCGAACAGCTCCGGATGCCGACGCGCGCAGACCCCGACCTGGATGCGCAAACGCTCAGCGGCAGCCATAGTGGAAATAACCGCGCGCATTGGCCCCGACCAGGTCTGCGGCCTGATGCAGCGGCACCCGCAGAAAGACACGCCGCACCACCGGCTCGAACAGCGCTGCACCACCCCCGCTCAGCAACAGCAGGTCGGGATTGGTCTGCTCATGGCGCAGATCCTGGCGCAGCGCCTCCAGTGCCCGTTGCGCCACCTCGCGAGCGGCCAGTTGCAGCACCGGCGCCAACGCCACCCACTCACCATGCAGCAGAATCCTCGAGCGCCGCGCCGCCAAGGCCTGCTCGATCGCCGCCACCGGCGCCTTGCCGCCGCGCCCGGCACAGAGGCGCGCCGCTGCCGCATCGATCAGCACACTCATCGCCTCCAGGCTGGTCCCTGAACGCGTGCGCCGCAGATCCCCGTTGACCAACACTGACCAGTCCACCGAAAAGAAGCCGACATCGATCACGAGCACGGTGCCGGCACCGATGCGCTCGATCAGCGCCGCATCGGCCTGCATCAGCAGATCGACAAAGGCGCCGACCGGCTGGGCGATGACCCGCACCTCGGCGATCTCCACCCAATCCTCATTGAGCCGCTGCCGGCCCTGAAGTCGCCGGCGCAGTTGCTCACGCGCAGCCGGATCGCTGGCCTGAGCCACCGGCAGCCCGGTCACCAGGCGATCAATGCGGGGTTTTCCAACCAACTGCAGGGCGGCCAGTACCAACGCCTGATAACTGTCGCTGGCGGCGTAGTCCTCATGCAGCGCCCGCTGCCAGCCCGAGACCCGCGCAGGGTTGACGCCGGCGATCCACGGCTGTCCATGCAGCGAGAGCCTGATCCCATCGGCAATCCCATCGCTCGTGCCTGACGGCACGCCAGCTAGGCGCTCCGCGACATGCGCCTCGGGTGCCGCCACCGCCGGCATGACGCGTTCAAGCGGCGGCTCGCCGCAGCACCCGGCCGCGAGCTTCAGATTGCTGTATCCAATATCGAGCCGACCACCACCATCCCCGCATCCTCCATCACGACTGCAGCACGACTGCAGCACGACTGCAGCACGACTGCAGCACGACAACGAAGATACCTTGCCCGACCCAGGCACGAAACGGACAGAGATGCCGAAAAACGGCATCTTTCCCTGCTGCGCCATAGCTGAGCCGCAGGCTAGGCTGTGCCGAATCGAGGCTGCAGGTGCGCACCACTGTGCATCGCGTCCAGGTGCGCAGCAGCCCTGACCGCGCCTGATACCGTTTCTTCGCGCAGCACGCCTTCCAGAGACACCGCAAACCTGCGCGTCAGTTGGCTACGGCTAAACACGTGCCGCTGCGCGCTCGCTGGGGCAAAGATCAACTCGTTGAAGAATCCTGCACCTTCGCCCAAACTAAAAGCGTCCTTCTCCCTAAGCTGATGTCCGGCAAGATCTGCAGGTGACACGCCCAGGGCGGACGATTGAAGCATTGCGATGATGTTGGGACGCGATACATGAACCAGGATCAGATCCTGACCACCGCCGACCGCGAAGAGGCGTTGTCGCGCGCCTATCTGCAGGCCGTGGCAGCAAGCGCTGGCTATGTGGTAGCCACCGATGATTTCGACCGCGATGGCATCGATTGTACGATTCGAGCCGGCGGGCAGATGCGTCCAGCGTTAGGCATACAGCTCAAAGCCACGATGAAACTCGGTGAGCCACACGAAGGGGAATACCGCTATCCTCTTAAACGCCGCAACTATGATCTGCTGCGCGAGCCGACCCAAACGCCGCGAGTACTCGTGGTGCTCGCACTGCCAGAAGACCAAACCGATTGGCCGACGATCACTGAGGATGAATTGGTGTTGCGCCGATGCGCGTACTGGGTCTCGCTGACCGATCTGCCCGACACAGAAAACCGCGAATCCGTGACGGTGTCGCTGCCGGCCCACCAGCGTTTTGACGTGGCCGCATTGTGCGACCTAATGGATCAGTCCCGACGAGGAGCGATCCAATGAATGTGCAAATTCGTGACGATCAAGCGCTGCGCGCGATCACCCCCGCTGCACTCGCTGCCTACGCGTGCGGTGAAGGTTGGGCGCGGCTGGAAGCCTATGGGCAACATGCCGATGTTTACTCACACCCAGACCGGCCAGAGCTGATCATCCCGCGTACCGATGCCTTGGCCGATTATGCTTCCGTTGTTGCGCAGTTGATCGCGATCCTAGCGGAAACGAGCGGACGGGATGCGTTAGCGCTCTATCGCGACCTGCTCGGCGCAGACCGAGATGTGATCCGGATCCGCGCTGCTGGTGATGCGAACGACGGCTCCGTTCCCCTGGTCGCCGCCGAGGGTCTCGTGACGCACACGCGCGAGATGCTGCTGGCGGCTGCCTGCGCGGCTTCCAGCCCGAGGGCACTCTATCGCGCTGGCGCAAATCGCGAGGCCAACGAATATTTGCAACGGGTTCGTTTGGGTCAGACCGAGCAGGGTAGTTTTGTCGTCAAGCTCTTGGCCCCTGTCCCTCCGCTGTTGCAACCGTCTTTTGATCTTGACTGGGCGCCCTTCGACGACGAGCCCTACGAGCGCAAGGTGACACGCCGACTGATGGAAGCGCTAACAGCCTGCAACAAAGCGGCGGAACGGGCCACGACAGAGGGCATGGCGGCCTTTCAACGAGCCGTCCAAATCGGCGTCAGCGCGAATTTGTGCGAGGCGGTGTCAAAGCTGATCCAACATGCCAACCAGCTGGAAATCGGTGTGACCTGGGCACGCACCCGCCCGGGTGCTCAGGTTCAGCAGCGCGTGCGTTTCCAGCCGAGCATGGCCGAAGTCTTGGGAGAGGCGGCTAGAAACTTTCGCGCACAACACTCGCAGGCGGACATGGAATTGTTCGGAACCATTTACCGACTCAAGCGTGATCAGAACGAGGCTGAAGGCCAGATCGGATTGAGAACGTTAGTCGACGGCAAGATTCAGTCGGTCCAAACAACCTTGGATGACGTCAGCTACAGCCTGGCCGTCCAAGCCCATGAGCAGCAATTGCCAGCCCTCATTAGGGGCGATCTAGAGCGGACTGGGCAGCGTTGGCAACTCACAAACGCTGAGTTGGTGAGTATTGGCACGGCTGATGATGATGACGTTAACGACAATCGTACTGATGCCGTCAAACTAGCTGACTAGGCGGCGCCGTTATGGCGTTTCTCGCCATATCGCGCATGATGAGTGACTCAATCATGATCCGACAGAGATTGCTAACCGGACTGTATAGCACCGCCATGGCGTTGTTCATCGCTCAAGGCAACGCGCTGGCAGAGACGACCGAAGATGCCGCCGCCCTGTGGTCGGCGCTCACCGAGGGCGGCAAGGTGATGCTGATCCGGCATGCGCAATCCGAAGAGGCAACTCCCGAGGTCGCGTTGAACCTGGATCAAGACAGCGATTGCAGCCGCGAACTGAATCTCAGCGCGGAGGGACGCGCGCAGGCCGAGGCGCTCGGAGAACGGCTGCGGCAGCAGGGTGTCGAGGTCGAGACCGTTTTGAGCAGCGAGCTTTGCCGTGCGCGGCAGACCGCCGAGCTCGCCTTCGGCGCTGCCGAGCCTTGGACGGCACTGAATCATCCGCGCGTGCTGCCCGAGGGCGAGGCGACCTGGCTGATTGAGGATGTGCGTGAGCGGATCGCGACCTTCTCGGGGAATGCTAACCTGGCACTGGTCACCCACCGGGAGACCATCAACACCCTGAGCTTCGAACTCATCGAGCCTGCCGAGATCGTCGTCCTCGCGCCGGATGAGACCGACGGGTTTGCCGTGCTGGGTCGATTGACGATCGTGCCTTGACGATCACCGCTCAACGCGAGATCCCATAGCGCTTCATCTTTTGCCAGAGCGTCTTGCGGCTGACACCCAGAGCAGCTGCGGCGGCTGTCACATTGCGCTCTTGATCATCCAGCGAGGCTAAGGATCGCGGCGCGCTCGCCGGCATGGGCATGGGCCTTGAGTCCTACCACATCGGTGCTTGCCTCTGGCTCAGCCGCACCCGGCAGGGCATCCACCGAGCACAGAGAGGCAGAGGATAGATACTGACGCAATGGTCGCAAAAAGAAGGGGCAGGCGCATCGTGGTCTCCGTAGGGCGGGGATCGATTAACTCGTCCTACTCTCTGCGTGCCCACTGCGTCTGTATGATGGAAGCCATGATCCTCTCCAAGAACAGCCCATTGGCGTCGCTTATGCAGACCTTTCCGCGCCCTGGACGCTTGGACTGGATCGGCCTGCGGCCGGCGCCGCGCTGACCGGAATCGAGGAGATAGCGCCGGCAGCGCTGCGCCGCAACCTGCTGGTGTCCGGCATCAACCTGTGTGCGCTCAAGGGTCAGCGCTTTCAGATCGGCGAGGTGGTGCTGGAGGGCACCAGCTTTGCGCATCCCTGCTCACGCATGGAGGAGGTCTTGGGAGCGGGCGGCTACAATGCCATGCGCGGTCATGGTGGACTTTGCGTGCGGGTGACTCAGGGCGGGCTGCTGCGCGTCGGTGATGCCGTTGTAGCGGTTGATGCCGAGGCCTAAGGCCTGGACTGCCGCGCCTGCTTGATCGCCAAGCAAACCGATCCTCTCAGTCCTCATCGAGACGCAACGGGCAGATGCGTCCGCAACCGCCGACCATCATCCGTTTAGTGACGACCATGCCAACCACGATTCAGAACAAGCTCGCGGCCATCATCGCTGAGATCGAACGCGCCGGGTCCGCCGACACCCAGCGTCTGACCATGTTGAAGAAGTGGTTCGAGACCGAGGGGCGGTTGCAGGCGTTCGCGAACTGGATCATGGAGCGGATCACGACGCAGCAAGCCACCTCATCGAGCGAGGTCGCTGCCTTGCTCGAGCAAGCGCGGGCCATCCTGGAGACCGCCAACAGCGGCGGGATCATGGATGACTCCGCCCTGTGCGTCCTGCTCGGCCAATGCCGGAACTTCCAATCCGAGATCAAACGGGTCAGAGGCTATCCCGTTCGTCTCATTCATGATCACTCGGTGTTGTTGCTGGAACTGGCGCTTGAGATCAGCCTGAGGCAGGCTAACCGACCCGCCGACGGCTACCAGCTCGCGGCGCGCTACTGCGAGCACTACGATGTACGCTACGGCAACACGCTCAATGGTCCAGCCAAAGCGCGCGTGCAGGCGATCGCCGCATTCATCGCCGCCGAGACTGGCTAACGCAGCGGGTCCAACACCCCATCGACATAGCGCCATAACCCATCCTCGCGCAGAAAGCGGCTGCGCTCATGCAGCCGCAACGGACGTCGGCCGATCTTGTAGCGCGCGACGAACTCCACCCAGCCTTCGCTGTCGTCGGGATCACCCGCCTTGGTGCTCAGGATCTTGAGGCCCATCCAGGTCGGCGCCGGGTCCAATACGATCTCGGCGGGTCGCGTGCTGGAGTGCCAGGTGCTGCGCAGATACTCGACAGTACCTTGGGTGAAGGCCGAGTAGCGCGAGCGCATCAGCGCCTCGGCGGTTGCTGGCACTGTCGTGCCAGCCAGGTACGGCTCGCAACAGTCGGCAAGAGTTCGTCCGGAGCCGCAGGGGCAAGCCATCGACAAGGCTCAGATCCTCTTGGTGGGTGGCGACGCAGGAACCGGTTTCGGCAGGCGTCGAGTCAGCGATGATTGGCAGCTTCGCGCAGACGCCCGATCGGCACAAGCTCAGCCTGAGCCCCAGCGTTGAACGGGCCGGCTTCGCCCATCCGTGTGTCGGGTGGCTCTCCAGCCAGCGTTCTAGGGTAGAAGCCCAGCAGCCGCTGCTCTACCGCCGTCCGTCCAGGCAACGGGCGGATAGGGCTTCATGCCGAGGCGAATCAGGCGTTTGGTCTGCCGGTCCAACTTGCTAATCAGGAACCTCCATGAGGCCAACGCCGCCCCATCCAGCGGCCAACATGCTCGGCACCTGGCGCAGCGCCCCGGGCAGTTTGAAGGGTTCAGCGGAGTTGACCGCTGCAGGGACGACGCTGTCGTCTCCAAACGCGCAAAGCCTACTTCGCCCGCTTCAGCTCGGTCACGTTGCTGTCGGCGTCGCCGGCGGGCTGCTCGGTGGCCGCTTCGGAGTGGTCCTCGCGCTCACCCGATGGCGGTGTGGGCTCTGGCTCCTTGCCCTTGAGCACCCGCTCAACGTTGCGGGCGTTGCGCGCCAGGTAGATGGTCAGCTCCTCGAGGTCCGCGTTCGGCAGCTCGGGTAGAACCTGATCCTCGCGCAGCAACTGCGCAAGCCGGTCGGCGATCTCGAGCGCCTTGTCGTAGGCATCGGCAGCTTTCTTATCAGCGGTCCGCAATCGTTCCATCCCATGCTTGTCTTTGACGATGTATTCAATCTCGATCAACGCGGTCGACTCCAGTCGCAGGCGAAGGTCAGGATTCTAGCGCAACCAACAGCCACAGCGGAGCCACGCTTCGAGTTCGAGAGGCTGAGCCGACGGACCCCAGCAACAAGGGACAGAAGCATGGGGTAACACTGGGCTGGCAGGGAAGACCGACGGGGATGATAGCGCCCAGTCGCATTGTCATACCTGTGGTCGATGGCGCGTTCACGGTCAAAGCTCGCCAAGCAGGACCCTGCCTGGCAGGGCGTTGAGCGCGGTCGGGCTAGACGCGCTGGTGGGTTCGCACCGATGTGCCCTTGCTGGAGGTAAGCGGATCGTTCGGCGTTAAGCCAGGTGAAGCGGCGTGCGCTGCTCGACGAGAAATCCAGCCGCATGCGGATGCCCGCCACCGCCGAAGCCGGCCGCGATCCGCGAGACATCGAGGCCCTGTGGATCAGAGCGCAGGCTAAACCGCCGCCCGGCGGGCGTATCACAGTAGCAAGCGGCAAACGGCTCGCCGCCGCAAAGTGCCGCTCCGACATCGGAACTGTACTTCGAGGGGACGTTGATGACCGGCACCTCATGGCCAGCGATCTGGCTGCGGTAGGCCAGCGTCTCGACCAACTCCTGCACGTCCTTGTCGTGTTGGCGCAGGATCGGGATGCCTTCCTCGCGCAGCTCCTCGGGATCCTTGCGCATGAGCCGGTCCCATTCGATGAGTGAGAACGGATAGGAGGCCAGTGTGGCGGTGATCTCGCGGGTGCCGGGCAGCTCGAAGCGCCAGAGATCCCGGTCCTGGATGTGCTCGAGCAAGCGAGGTGGGCGCCGATCAGGGAAGTAGTGCGACCAGGCAATCATGGCACCGCACCGATCCATATCGAAGACCGTGGTGACGTTCTCCGGCAGGTCGACCAGATCAGCCTGTGCGGACCGGTGGTGATCGAGGATCAGGATGTGATCGGCCAGGTCCGCCATCGCCAGCAGCAGGTCGCGCTTGTAGCTGAAGTCGACCAGGATGACCTCACGCCCGTGGACATCCGGCGGTGGCTGTTGGTGCACACCCGGGTAGAACTCGAGGCCGGACTGCGCATGAGCGGTGTCGACGACCCAAGCGGCCGAGAAACCATCCAGGCAATCGGCGTGGTAGATGCAGAGCGGCTGTTTGAGCCTCTGTGGTTGGTCGTGCAAAACGGGAAAGCGCCTCCGGGGTCAGGTTGACGTCAATAGCGGTGAGTCAGCAGCTTGCCACAGGCTCGCCCCATCCGCCGATGTTGCTTGCTGCGTTCAGTTCCGGCATCAGAAGGGCATGTCGATGAACACCCCATGGAGGCAACGAAATCGGCCGGCCGCTGTGTTGTTGAACGGTCTATCTCGCACGCTCTTGGTTGGGCGCGGCTTACCAAGGCTCGTTGGCCGGGCGCAGATCCAGCTCGAAGGTCCAGGCATCCTTTGGTTGGCGATGCAGCCAGAGCAACGTCTCGGCGATATGCTCAGGCTTGATCAAGCCCTGCTCACCGCGCGTTGCCGCCATCTCCGGCATCTGCTCATGCACCCGTGGGACATCGATGAGGCCGTCGATGATCAGGTGCGCGACATGAATCCCTTGCGGGCCAACCTCACGTGCCAGACTGCCTGCCAGTGCTCTCAGGCCATGCTTGGCCGCAGCAAAGGCGGAAAAGCCAGCGCTCTGTTTGACCGACGCGGTGGCGCCGATGAACAGCAATGATCCGGAGCCGGCCGGCAGCATGCGCTTGGCCGCCTCACGCGCAATCAGGAAGCCTGCCAGCGTGCTGCCCTGCCACAGCTCATAGAGCCGACTGGGCTCGGTCTCGACCAGAGGCCCCATCGCGAAACCCGCTGTCGCGAACACGACCAGCTCCGGTGTGCCGAAGTGCGCCGACGCGGTCTCGAACAGGGCGCTGACCTCGGCCGCATCGCTCGCATCCGCCGCGACGGCCAGCGCCCGACCACCGGCCGCCTCGATCTCCGCAGCGAGCGCATCGAGCGCTTTCGCGTTGCGCCGGGTCAGCACCACCGGCCAGCCTTCAGTGGCCAGGCATTTGGCAACTGCGGCGCCGGTGCCGGAGCCAGCGCCGACGATCATCGCGTAACCTGTGTGCATACCTTGTGTCTCCTGGACGATGAACGTCCGATCATAGGACCCGTTGTGCTGAGCGCTCGTGTGACCAGTTGCCCCAAAAGGGCTAGACATCTCAAACGGTGGCGATCGAGATGGCAAAAACCAAAGAACCTGTGACCGCCGCCGTGCGGCTTCTACGCCAGGCTGACGTCCCCTTCAGCGGCTTCTGCTATACCTACAACGGTGGTGGAACGGCTGAGGTGGCTCAGGCGTTAGGCGTCGATGAGCACCAAGTGGTCAAGACCCTGATCATGGAAGACGACCGACTTCAGCCCTTGATCATGCTCATGCACGGTGACCACGAGGTCGCGACCGGTGCCCTGGCGCGCCAGATCGGTGCGAAGCGGATTCAGCCCTGCACACCTCAGATTGCAGACAAGCACTCCGGCTACCAGGTCGGTGGCACCTCACCCTTTGCGACCCGTCGGACCATGCCGGTCTACTGCGAGCGCAGCATCCTGCAGCTCGAGCAGCTGTATATCAACGGCGGCAAGCGCGGCTACATCCTCCGGCTGCGCAGCGAGGATCTGCAACGTCTGCTGTCGCCAACGCTGGTTGAGGTCGCAGTCTAAGCCGGCGTTGGAAGCCCAGTGTCTGGCCGCCGGTCGCGGTGAGGCATTGACCGCCCAGACCCGGCAGTGGGAACCTCAATGCTCCGCTCTCGATTCGGACCCAGCTGATGCAACGTGATCCCAACCTCGTGCGCCTGTCGCATGACCATCAATCAGCGCTGGTCTTGGCCAAGCGGGCGCGTGAGTTGGCGACGGTTGAACATCCCGAGCGCCGTGCTGCTTGGGCCGAGATCCAGGCCCGCTTTGCCGATGCGCTCGAACCGCACTTCCAGCTTGAGGAGCGGGGGCTCCTTGCCACCTTGCGTGTCGCCGGCCAGCAGGCCTTGGTTGAGCAAACCCTTGCCGAGCATACCGAGCTGCGGGCGTTGATTCTGAGCGATGCCCCTGAGTGCTTCGGCGCCGCGTTAAGTGCGCATATCCGCTTTGAAGAGCGGACCCTGTTCGAGACCGCGCAGCAGGTGCTGGAGCCCGCCGTGCTCAACGAGTTGGGCGTGCTGCACGAAGCGGCAGCGCGCCCGGCTTGTTCGACGACAGCGCGCAAGGACGGCGCGCCCGGAGCGCCGCGATGAGCCCGCAGCAAGCCAAACGCCCCGGCGAGGTTGCTGTAGAGCACCCCCAAGCGTCGGATGCCGCGCTGCAGTACATCGGGCGCATCCACACCCCCTGGCAGCGGCGCGAAGACTGTCCGCGCCAAGGCGGCCTCGATGGTCCGGAGTGTCAGATCGAGGTGTTCCAGCCCTGGGATCGTGCGCTGGTCGGTCTTCAGACGACGACCCCGCTCGAGGTGCTCTATTGGCTCGATCAGTCCCGGCGCGACCTGGTCCTACAATGCCCGAAAGGGCGTGGGGAGCCCCTCGGCACCTTTGCCCTGCGCTCGCCGGTGCGGCCGAATCCGATTGGCAGCAGCGTTGTCGAGCTGATTGGGGTCGAAGGCCCGGTGCTGCGGGTGCGCGGCTTGGATTGCCTGGATGGCACGCCCTTGCTGGATCTGAAGCCAGCGCGCTCGGCCTTCATGACCAACCCAGGAACCTGATTGACAGCGTGCTCACTGATCGCCGTTTCGACCGCTGGCTGTTCGCCGTACTCTGGCTCCTGCTGCTGACCTACGCCCTGCTGTTTGATACCGGCAAGCCTAGCCCCTGGCCCTTTGCGCTGGGCAGCTTCGTCCTCGGTGGTGTTGTCTTGCTGCCCTATCTGGCGATACGGGACATGCGCGCGCCCTTGCAGCAGGCACCCGGTGCCTTTGTGCGCGCGCTCGGCTCGCGGATCACCGGCGTGGTGTTGCTGCTGACGGCTCTAGGGCTGATTGGCTTTGCGGTCTTGGCTGGAGATCTGAGCGTCTTCGCCTCCCAGCTTCAGGACTCGGCCTTCATCGCCGTGATGAGTGCCGACCTGCTGGTCTTGACCATCGCGCTGCATCGCTGTGCGGTGATTGATCGACAGCGGCGCGGGTTGCGCCTGAGCGGCCGGTCCGCGCTGGCTGTGCACATGCCGCTACTGGGTCCGCTGCTCTATCTTGCGCTGCGCCAGCCGGCATCGCAGGACGACCTCGGGGTAAGTCCAGACGGTGCTACAGGATCGGCTCGCTGAACGAGCGCAGCCGGTAGCGAATGCGGATCTGGCCATCCTCAGTGCGTGTGGCGCTGATCGGGTAGCCGGAGTTGTCGAGGATGCTGGTCACCAGCGCCGCGACCAGCACTTCAGGCGGGGTGTCCCGGTGCCGCTGTGCCAGGCGCTCGCGCACATGCTCGAGCAAGGATGGATCGATCTCAAGCGTCAGGGTCTCAGCGGGTGGGGATGCGTTCATGGCGCTCCAGCGGCGAGTGGCTCGAGCAGTTCCGGGCTGTCGTTGACCGACGAGTTCACCGCCCGCGAGATCGGATAGGCATCCCAGCATCTTGTATCAGCCGGCTTGAGCAGCGCCAACAGCGCCTCCTTGCTCGCGCTCCCGTCACCGCTCGCAAGCCAGTTCCCATAGTCCTCAGGCGCTAGGATCACCGGCATGCGGTCATGGATCGGGCGGAGCAGGGCATTGGCCTCGGTGACGATGATCGTGCAGGAGTCGATCACAGATCCGTCATCGCCTTGCCAATGCTCAAAGAGTCCAGCCATCGCAAACGGCGCCTGATCCTTGCGGCGGATCGCATAGGGCTGTTTGCCATCCTTGCTGGGCTGCCATTCATAGAAGGCATCGGCCGGGATCAGGCAGCGACGCTGCGCGAACGCAGCGCGATAGGCCGGCTTGCTCGCGACCGACTCGGCGCGGGCGTTGATCATGCTATAGCGATTATCCGGCCCTTTGGACCAGAACGGTACTAAGCCCCAGCGCAGGTTCACGCACTCGCGATGCTGCTGGTCCTCGGTCAGTCGGACTGCCAGCACCGGTTGGGTCGGCGCGACGTTGTAGCGCAGTTGCGCGTCAACCGCTGTCGTTGCGAGCCCGAAGTGATCGGCGAGGGTCTGGGGATCGGCGTATTGGGCGAAGCGTCCGCACATGCCGGACCTCCTTCGGTCAAGGTGATGAGCGATCTGGCCACGTTATCGAGTGCATGCATGGCGCGTCTGACAGACTCAGAATGCAGCAGCTCGCCTGCCAGTGGCTGCCCGTAGCCAATGAATCAGCCGCTCGCAGAATTCTCCAGATGCGGCACAAGACCGTCGTCACCGCCGATTGGGAGGAGATGAAGAAAGGAAGCTCGCCCGCACCATGGCGGTCGTTGCCGTTACACTGGAGCGCATCCCCCTGGTTGAGGCATGCCGCCCAGTATCTCGCTAGTACCTCTAGCTTCTCCGGGACCACCAGTCGGCCGGATTCCGAATGCGACTGCCGCAACCAGTGCAGGATCTCGTTCGCGTCGAGCGGTATGAATCTGAAATTGGATGCGCGAAGCCGATGCAGCAGATCAAAGCGCAATTGTCCCAACAATACCTGCCAGCGGACCGACGGGCCCTCGGAAGTGACCTTTGCCAGCTCGTAGTCCGCCACTTGGTCCGATAGCAGTAGGTCGCCGAGAGATACGTCGTTCCTCGCGATCCCGCCGGCGATTCCAACCAGCAGCACATAGCGAGGTGCGAAGCGGCGGATGCCGTCGCCGCACGCGCTGGCGGCCTGGGTGTGACCCATCCCAGCTAGCGGCAGCACCACGGCGGAATAGGTGACCGGCTGTCCGTCCGGAAAGTGTGCGCGGATCTCTGCCGCGTAGTAGACGCGAATGTCGTCATCGTTGGGCGGCAGCTTGCGGTGACCCGGCAGGCGCGCGAGCAGGGCGTCGCGCTCCTCGGGCAGCGGAGCGACGAGCAGAAAGTCGATTGGTCGCTCGAGGTAGAGGCTAGAAGTAGTTCGGCGCTCGGGCGAGTCTATGGGTGTCATGTTCAGAGCCTGTTGGGCGATTCGAGTCAGTGTCGCGGGCCTCGCCGCGCCAGAAGCCAATCTCCTCCGTCGGTCTGCCCAGAAAGGGCTGAGGATACGCAGGACTCATACCGGCGCGTTCCAACTCCGGCAGCAAGCGCATGCCCCAGGCCCCCCAGGTCGCGGGTCGCCAGCATAGCGTTGGCGCGCGGCATCGCAGGCTAAGGCGACGACGACTCATGTTGATCGCAGATCTGTCTGACGAACGCGGTTACGCGCTGGATGTCCTCATCACTAAGCCCAGCCTCGAGGATCAGTCTCAGTAGTCTCATCACCTCAGGTTGCGCGCGCAGAAAATCGGTGATCTCAGGGTCGGTCGCCGAAGACAGCCGAAATAAGACATCTGGATCGACAGCGAGCGCAGTGGCCATGGCCTTGATCACTTCGGGACTCGGAGGGGGCTCCTTTCCACGTTCGATCCGGCTGAGATAGGCTGGCGAGATTCGAATCTTGCCGGCCATCTCCCGGAGGCCCAACGCCTGGGCGACGCGAAGCTCACGGAGGGTGTCGCCAAAGGTTTTCATCATCGGCAACTTAGCACGCTGTTTAGTGTTATGCAACGCATATCTTTATGTGCTAGAGTAGTCGACCAGATCGTTCTCTGGCCGTCCGGGCTCGACGCGCGTAAGCGGCCTGCGCAGGCTTGAGATGGTGCTCGCTGCTCAAAGCAGCGAGAGGCTGTCCAGATCGAGAGCGACAAGACGACTTAACGCGTGTGCAAAGGGCGATGAGATGAGCGAAGCCGCAAGAGAACAGAATGAATCCGCAGCCCAGGAGGCTGTCGACTCGAAGGAGCACACGATTCCAGCCGGTTACACGCTCGACTATATTTCAGGCAAGCAAATCAAGGAGACGAAGACCTGGCCGGAAGGGCAGGCAAAACCCGCTTCACCCAAGGAATCCTTGGAGCTGCTGCTATGCAAGCAGCGAATCCCGCGCTCATCGGCAATCTACAAGAGGATCACAGCGCAGGTTTCGATCAAGCACTGTGAAGACGCCGCATTCCACTCGCTGCTCGAGACGCTTCGAAGCTAGTTTCCGCCGGATGCGGTGGGCTGACGGAATTGTGCCCATTTTTGTGGTTCATGAATCGCGATTCATGAACCACAAATCGGTTTGTCGCTCATGCGTGAGCGGCAATGTATCGGATCCTTGCTCAGAAATATGGAGGCTCGAATGGCTAGCATGAATTGGAGCGAGGAAGACCGGGATTATCTTGCCGAAGTGCCGGAGCTTCCGGGTTGCATGGCTGATGGAGACAGCGATCAACAGCCGCTCGCAAATGCGGAATTGATCATTCAGTAGTGGATCGAGAGCGCCCAAGAGATCGGCCGTCCGATTCCAGAGCATCGTGGAAGACTGATGTCAGCTTGACGAGAAAACACTTATGAATATCGAAGCACAAATCCTTTCGACAGTCCGTGTCTTACCGCCTGAGCGGCAAGCGGAGGTGTTGGATTTCGCCGGCTTTCTTCAGCAGCGCGTAAGGCAGTGTCAAGAGCCGCGTCCGATCGGTCTTTGTCAGGGAGAATTCCAGGTCCCGGATGACTTCGATGCTCCATTGCCTAACCTGATTATTCACGAATCTCAGCCAATTCTCTGGCTCTAGTCTAGACTTCAAAG
>NZ_JCAQIA010000042.1:0-27753 GCF_059621085.1 Halochromatium sp. NSM3
ATCAACGGAGAGCGAATGACCGAATGAACACCTTTGCGTATGAAATTCGGAGCAGGTGATGCGCTTGGTGCACGAGGATATGCGCGCGGACGCTGATCGCCGCGGCATCCCGGTGCATCAAGGCACGCTCGGCATCAATGCGCTGCAGGAGCGCTGTGACGCCGGCGCGGTGCCGCTGGTACTGATCAGCTCTTACCGGATCTACCGGGAGCGCTTTCCGCATTGGGTCGTGGTGACCGGCTTCGACGAGCATTTCGTCTACTGCCACGATCCCTATGTCGACTACGAGAACGAAGAGACGACTCTGGATTCGATCGATATGCCGATCCGTCGTGATGACTTTAGTCAGATGGCCCGCTATGGCCGCGCGGGCCTGCAGGCGGTGGTGCTGGTCTCGCTGATGCCGGGAATGACTGAACATGGCTGAGCACCTGCTGCTGGTCGAGCATCCGGCGGACTGGAAGCCGGGTTTCCCGCGCTTGCCAGTGGTCACCGCGCGTGACTATCTGGCGGGCGCCGAGCTGGCCTCGAAGCGCGATCTGCGCGTCATCAACCTCTGCCGTAGCTACCGTTATCTGTCGATTGGCTACTATTGCTCACTCTTGGCCGAAGCGCGCGGGCATAAGGTGATTCCGACCGTGCGCACCATCCAGGAACTCTCCAGCCGCGCGCTCTATAGCCTCGCTACCGAAGAGCTGGATGCGCTGGTACAGCGGCTGCTCGGTCGGCGCAAGGCTTCGGCCTTGGCGCCAACCGCCTATGAGCTGACGATCTGTTTCGGTCAATGCGACGTCAAGGAGCTGCAGCCGCTGGCGCGCGAGATCTTCGAGACCTTCCGCTGCCCGATCCTGAAGGTCGAATTCCGCCATCAGGGCACCTGGCGCATCGGTGCGGTCAAGGCGCTGCCCTTGGCGTCGGTGACAACCGAGGGCGAGCCAGCGCTGTTCACGGCGCTTGAGGGCTACCTGTCACGACGCTGGCGTCAGCCCCGGGCGCGACTCTCCTATCGTTATGATCTCGCCGTGCTGCACGATCCCAACGAGGAGCTGCCGCCGTCTGATGGCAAGGCCCTGCAGCGTCTGGTCAAGGCGGGTAAGGCGCTCGGCGTCAATGTCGAGCTGATCCAGCGCAAGGACTACAGTCGGCTGGCTGAATACGACGCGCTGTTCATCCGCGAGACGACCCGTATTGGCCACCACACCTTCCACTTCGCCAAGAAGGCCGATAGTGAAGGGATGGTGGTGATCGACGACCCGGACTCGATCCTGCGCTGCACCAACAAGGTCTATCTTGCCGAGCTGCTCGCCGCCCACCGCATCCCACGACCGAAGACCCTGGTGCTGCGCAAGGAGACCCTGCTCGAGGCCGAAGAGCAGATCGGTTATCCGGTGGTACTCAAGATCCCGGAAGGCTCCTTCTCGCGCGGGGTATTCCGGGCCGAGGATCGCGCCGGACTGACCCGGATCGCGACCCGGCTTTTCAAGCAGTCGGATCTGATCCTGGCGCAGGAATACCTGTACACGCCGTTCGATTGGCGCGTCGGCGTGCTCGGGCGTCAGCCGCTCTACGTCTGCAAATACCTGATGAGCCGCGACCACTGGCAGATCGTCAAGCACGAAAGCGATGGCCGTCACGAGCAGGGCGGCTTCGAGACCTTGCCGATCGAGGCGGTCCCCAAGCCGGTGATGAGGACTGCGCTCAAGGCCGCCAACCTCATCGGCGATGGCCTCTATGGGGTCGATCTCAAGGAGACGCCAGGCGGTCCGGTGGTGATCGAGGTCAACGACAATCCCAGTCTGGATTCGGACGTTGAGGATCTGGTTTTGGGCGAGCAGCTGTACGCGCGGCTGATCGGTGAGTTCGTCGCTCGGCTCGATCGCCGCCGTAGTCGAAGTTGCTGACCGTCGCTGATAAGAGCAAGCCGAGAATGCATGTACTCGCAAGCGTGCAACGAAGTGTCAGATCGCCTAAGCGGCCTTGAGCCTGGGACAGGGGTGCCCGGATCGTTCAACCAGGCTGATTCAGAACTGCTTGACCTTGATGTTCATGGTCTGGATGCGATAGGCGATCTGGCGTGGGGTCATGTTCAGCAGGCGTGCGGCCTTGGCCTGGACCCAGCCGGCTTGCTCGAGGGCGGCGATCACGCGCTCGCGCTCGTCGATGTCCGGGTCGTCGAAGTCGATCGCGTTGTCGGCGGCAGCGGCGCCTGAACCGGCCGCCGAGGAAAACCCCGCGCGCGGTTCCGGGAGGTTGCCGACATCGAGCCCGGTCAGGTCGATCACGTCACGGTCGATGATGCCGCACTCGCTCATCACCGCCGCGCGTTCCATGCAGTTCTCGAGTTCGCGCACGTTGCCGGGCCAGTCGTAGCGCATCAGCACGCGCAACGCGCTGTCGGTGATGGTCAGTTCGCGGCCTTGCTGCTTGGCAATCTTGGCGACCAGGAATTGGGCCAGCTCGGGCACGTCCTCGATGCGCTCGCGCAACGCTGGCATGACGATCGGCATCACGTTGAGCCGATAGTAGAGATCCTCGCGGAACTCACCCACCTTGACCTCCTGCTCTAGGTTGCGATTGGTGGCTGCGATCACTCGCACATCCACCTTCATGGTGCGGCTGCCGCCGACGCGCTCGAACTCGCCCTCTTGGAGCACGCGCAGCAGCTTGGCTTGGAACGCCGGGCTGATCTCGCCGATCTCATCCAGAAACAGGGTGCCGCCGTCGGCCTGCTCGAAGCGGCCTTTGCGCTGGTTGACCGCGCCGGTGAAGGCGCCTTTCTCGTGGCCAAAGAGTTCGGATTCGAGCAGGTTGTCCGGCAGCGCGGCGCAGTTGAGTTTGATGAAGGTGCTCTGCGCGCGCGGCGAGTTGTAATGGATGGCGTTAGCGATCAGCTCCTTACCGGTGCCGGATTCACCACGCACCAAGACCGTGGTGTTCCACTTCGCGACCTGGCGCACCTGCTCGAAGACGACGCGCATGCGCTGGGTGTGACCGATGATGCTGTCGAAGCCGTGTGTGCCCTTGACGTGTCGGCGCAGCGCATCGCGCTCCTCGCGCAGGGCGCGGCGCTCGGCCTCGACCGAACGCGCCAGCAGCACCGCTTGGCCGATGAGATTGGCGACCATCTCGGCAAACCGCGCCCGCTGCTGCAGGCGCTCATCGCCCACCGGCGGTTGGATGGCGAGCACGCCGGCGGCGGGGCCATCGCCGATGCGAATCGGCACGCCGATGAAGGGGAGATTGCGTTCGAACATGCCGAGCTTGTCGAGGAAGCGCGGCTCGTCGCTGACCCGTTCCAGCAGCCACTCGCGGTTGGTTTCGAGGATGTGCCCGATGACGCCTTCACCACGACGATAACGCACCTTCTCGAACGGGGCGGCGTCGTCATCGTGCAGGGCGCTGATCAGCAGATCGCCGGACTCTTCGTCGAGCAGGCTGACCATGCCCAGGTAGAGGCTGCCACGCTCGTGCAAGGTCTGGAGCACCGTGCGCAGGGTCTCGCGCAACTGTAGTGAACGGCTCAGGATGCGGCTGACATCGAAGAGTGCGGCGAGCTGCGCCTCGAGCAGGTCGGCGCGTTGCGAATCCTGGTGCGTGTCCGAGAGGGCATCTGGGCGCATCTCCGGGCGTGGCGCGTCTGGTCGATCCTTGTCGTCTATCGGCGCGGGGGCTGAGTTAGTCACGGGGCAAGGCGTTGGTCAAGGTCACAAGGAGGCGGCAGCCATCGCTATAGTCAGGGTCAATCTCGATACTACCACCGTGTTGATTGGCGATCTCCTGCGCCAGTGGCAGTCCCATGCCGGCGCGGCCGCGGCGCTGGCGCCAGCCAATATAGAAGGGCTCGAAGGCCTTGTAGCGATCGCCGCTCGGGAAGCCGGGGCCGCTATCCTGGATGCAGACCTCGACCGCGTCCTCGAGCGCGCGGGTGCTGATGTGCAGCTCGCGCTGGCTGCGTCCGCCCTCGCGCGTGGCTTGCAGCGCATTGTCGATGAGGTTCTTGAACAGCGAGCGCAGCTCGGTCTGGCGCGCAGTGATCTCGGGCAGGACATGCGAGGGACGCCAGTCGACGGTGACACCCGAGGACAGCAGAGCATCGGTCTCGAGTGCCAGCACATGGCGCACCAGTTCGTTGACATTGACGCTGACGCCGGCCTCGATGATCTCATCCGGGAGTGCCGCTTGCAGGGTCTTGAGCGCTTGCTCGCTCGCCTCGGTGATCTGTGCCAGGGTCGGCGCGAAGCCTTCAAGGGTACCTGCACCGCTGGCGAACATGGCACTCGCCGCGCGCAACAGGTTGAGTGGGGTTTGGATCTGGTAGCTCGCGGCGGCGAGTGCTTCACGCATGCCTTGGGCGAGGCGCTGCTCGGCGATGCGTGCGCGCAGATGCTCGAGATGCGCGCGCTCGATCTCGCGATGGCGGGCGGTGACATCGGTCGCGAGTAGCAACAGACGCGCATCGCCACGATTGCCGCGACCAAAATAGCTGCGGGCGCTGCCGTCCTGCTCGCTGATGCAGGTGCCGGAGCACGAAAACCAGCGTGGTCCAAGGCTGCCGGGGACCTCTAGGCTGACCTCGATGTTCTTGAAGTCTTCGCCGTCGCCGCTGGCGGGGACGGTGCGCTCGATGGGGTCGAAGCCGGCCTGTTGGCGCAGCGCGGCGCGGATCAGCGGTAAGGGTTCGCGCCCGCGTAGGTCGCCGAACAGCTTCTTGTACTCCATGTTGTCGAGGATGATCTCGCCCTCGGCGTCGAGCAGCACCATCACCGTCGGTGCGGCATCGAGCACGTTCTCGATGCGTGTCTTCTGCTGCCTGAGCGCGCTCGCCAGTTCATGCTCGCGCGTCACATCCCGATGCATGCCGAGGAAATAGGCAATCTCGCCGCTGCTATCGAGCACCGGCGAGATGACCAGTTCGGCGAGATATTCATGACCCCTCTTGCGCTGGTTGACCAGGGTGCCGGTCCAGGTCTTCTTGCGCTGGATGGTGCGCCAGAGTTGGCGATAGATACTGTCCGGGGTGGCGTTGCTGGAGAGGATCGACTGGTTCTTGCCGAGCAATTCGTCGCGAAGATAGCCGCTGAGATGCTCGAAGGCGGCGTTCGTGTAGAGGATGTTGGCGTTTGGATCGGTGATCGAGATCGCGACCGGTGATTGTTCGACGGTCTCGAAGTAGAGGCGTGGCGGCAGTGGATCTGAGGCATCGCCGGCCATCAGGCACAGGGCCGTGAGCACCTCGGGCGGCGTGCCCTCGGGTGGCTGGCGCAAGAAGGCCGCAATCGCATTGCGCACTAGCGGCTGTGCGTTCTCCGATGCAGGATCTGACCGGGGGCTCGACGTGGACGTGCCCGGCGGACTCAGCGAGCGCGATGCGCTGCTCTCCGAGGATGATTGAGCCATGGGGGTTCTCCTCTCTCGTGACCTGTCGTTGTGGTGCCGCCCGTTCAATCGCCTTAGGTTGGCATCGTAATTTAAGCAGGATTCGTGCCGTTATACATCGGCGCGTCCATCCCGCCGCTTGCTCGGCGACAGGCCCATTCATCAACGCGAGAAACCGCAAGCCTTGTCGGGTTTGCGACAATGTGCTGCGCTGCAGCATGCGGGCTGTGTCGTCCGCGACAGTCCCCCCTTGTCTCGATGGCACGCGCAGGCCCGGCGAGGGCCGGGGCCGTGTTGCCAACGGCCCCGTTTTAGCACGGTTTTCCGGCCCGGTTTGGTTCTGTTTGCGGATTCCCTGTCTCGCTGATGGCGTTGCAGGCTCAGCGCTGGCATCGGATTTGCTTTATGCCTGTTCAGTCCTGAGTGCGAGCGGTCTTGGCCGCGTGCGTACCGCCCTTGCCGGAGAGCCTTGCCGAAGCCCCATGACCGAGTCTCTGATGCTGATCCTCGCGACCGCGCTGGTGAACAACGTGGTGTTGGTCAAGTTCCTCGGCCTCTGCCCGTTCATGGGCGTTTCCGGGAAGCTTGATACCGCGCTTGGCATGGGGTTGGCAACCACCTTCGTGCTGACCCTGGCGGCTGCGGCCAGTTGGCTGTTGGAGCATTGGGTGCTCGAGCCGCTGGAGATCGGCTTTTTGCGCATCCTGACCTTCATTTTGGTCATCGCGGCGGTGGTGCAGTTCACCGAGATGATGGTGCGCAAACTCTCGCCGATGCTCTATCAGGTGCTCGGCATCTTTCTGCCATTGATTACGACCAACTGCGCGGTGTTGGGCGTCGCGCTGCTCAATGTGCAGGAGCAACACAGCTTTGTCGAGAGCCTGCTTTACGGCTTCGGCTCGGCGCTCGGCTTCACGCTGGTGATGGTGTTGTTCGCCGGGCTGCGCGAGCGGCTGGCACTGGCGCAGGTGCCAGCGACCTTTGCCGGGGCGCCGATCGCCTTCATCGTCGCTGGCCTGCTGTCGCTGGCCTTCATGGGCTTTGCGGGGCTGGCCTGAGGTACGCATTGATCACTGACTTTTATCCTGGAGCATGTCGACATCATGGTTTCTGCAATCCTGAGCTTGACCACCCTTGGCCTGGGGCTCGGCGCACTGCTCGGTGTCGCCGCGCGGTTTTTGAAGGTCGAGGAGAGCCCGCTCGTGGCCGAGATCGAGGAGCTACTGCCGGGTTCGCAGTGCGGTCAGTGTGGCTTTCCAGGCTGTGCGCCGGCGGCGGTGGCGATTGCCGAAGGCAAGGCGCCGGTGACCCTCTGTCCGCCTGGTGGTCGGGCATTGGCACAGGCCTTGGCGCAACGGCTCGGCGTGTCGGTGGACCTGAGCGCCGTTGCCGAGCAGGCGCCGCAGGTGGCCTATGTGCATGAACGGCTCTGTGTCGGCTGCACCAAGTGCTTCAAGCGCTGCCCGACCGATGCCATCGTCGGCGCCAAGGATCAGATTCACGCGGTTTTTGAAGATGCCTGCGTCGGCTGCAGGGACTGCGCCGAGGTCTGTCCGACCGAGTGCATCGAGATGCGTCCCGCCACGATCACGCCGAGCAATTGGGTGTGGCCGAATCCGTTGGCCTGCTGCTGACAGCGCATCCATCACGATCCGTCCGCTCCTGACGAGAGAGTCCCCATGCGTCTATTCACCATCCGCGGCGGTGTCCATCCCGAGGATCGCAAAGATCTCTCGGCCGGCCGACCCATCGAGGCGCTGCCGATGCCAAAGCTGCTTCACATCCCGCTGCAGCAGCATATCGGCGCGATCGCCAATCCTCTGGTGCAGCGGCGCCAATATGTCGCCAAGGGTGAGCGCATCGCCCAAGCGCAGGGCGCGGTCTCGGCGCCGATCCATGCGCCGACCTCGGGCCGCATCGTCGGGCTTGGACTCTATCCGGCGAATCATCCGTCCGGCCTCTCGGTGCGGACCATCACCCTGCAGCCGGATGGCAAGGATCGTTGGCACAAACGTATCGCAGGTGTCGCTGATCCATTCGCGCTGGAGCCTTCCGAGATCGCGCAGCGGGTCGCCGATGCCGGCGTGGTTGGGATGGGCGGGGCCACCTTCCCGTCAGCGGTCAAGCTCGGTCTCGGCAAGCGCTACTCGCTCTCGACACTGGTCATCAACGGCTCCGAGTGCGAGCCCTATCTGACTTGCGACGATCAATTGATGCGCGAGCAGGCCGAGGCCATCGTCGATGGCGCACGCCTCATGGCGCGCGCGCTTGGCGTCGAGCGCATCCTGTTCGGCATCGAGGGCAACAAGCCCGAGGCGCTGGCGGCGATGCAGCAAGCCACAGCCGAGTTCGATGGGGTTGAAGTGGTTCGGTTGCCGATGCGCTATCCGATGGGCTCGGAGAAGCATCTGGTGCAGACCCTGACCGGCAAGGAGACGCCAGCCCGTGGCTTGACCGCCGATATCGGCGTGGTGGTACACAATCCAGCGACCGCCTTTGCCGTGCATGAGGCGCTGCGGTTCGGTCAGCCGCTGGTCTCGCGGGTGATCAGCGTCACCGGTGGGGCGATCAGCGCGCCGAAGAATCTACGGGTGCTGATCGGCACCAAGATCGAGGATTTGGTCGAGCACTGCGGCCGCTTCCGCGAAGAGCCGGCGCGGCTGATCGCCGGCGGGCCGATGATGGGCCAGCCAATCCCGGAGCTGCGGGTGCCGGTGATGAAGGGCACCAATGGCATCCTGGCGCTGACCGCCGCCGAGACCGGCCTGCGCGAGCCAGGGCCGTGCATCCGCTGCGGCAGCTGTGTGCAGGCCTGCCCGTGCGGGCTATTGCCGCTGGGTATGGCCGCCCAGGTGCGCAGCGGTGATCTCGATGCTGCAGTCTCGAACGGACTGATGGATTGCATCGGCTGCGGCTCCTGCGCCTATGTCTGCCCGGCGCATCTGCCGCTGGTGCAGTTTTTCAATCATGCCAAGGGCGAGTTGGCCGCGCGCGGTCGGGCCAAGCAGAAGCAGACCGAAACCAAGCGTCTGGCCGAGCATCGCGCGCAGCGGCTAGAGGCGCAGAAGCGCGCCAAGCGTGAGGCGATGGCGAAGCGCAAGCGTGAGGCGGATGCGAAGAAGCGGGCTGATGAGGCGGCAAATGAGGCGGCAATTCAGGCTGAGCACCAGCACGAAAAGCGACCCGACAGGCAAGCCGACAAGCAAGGCGAGAGTCAGCGAGAGCGAGCGGTAGCATCGACTCTGGCCAAGGCAGTCGAGGAGGTGGACGCATGCTAGCCTCAGCACTGGTCGCCAGCCCGCATGCGCATGCGCCGGTCAGCATCGAGCGCACCATGCGACTGGTCATGCTGGCATTGCTGCCAGCCACATTGCTTGGCCTCTGGCAGTTCGGCTGGCCGTCGATCTTCCTGTTCGCGGTGACGCTGGGCGCCGCGCTGCTGTTCGAGGCGCTGGCGCTGATCCTGGCGGGTAAGCCGCTCAAGCCGAGCCTGCTGGATGGCTCGGCGCTACTCACCGGCTGGCTGCTGGCGCTGACCCTGCCGCCCTGGGCGCCCTGGTGGATCGGCGTGGTGGGCGCCTTCGTTGCCATCATCGTCGGCAAGCAGGTGTTCGGTGGGCTCGGGCAGAATCTGTTCAACCCGGCGATGGTGGCGCGGGTGGTGCTGCTGGTCTCGTTTCCGCTGGAGATGACGCAGTGGGTCGGCCCACAACCGTTGTTCTTCGCGCAGACGCCGGGCATCGGCGATGCACTAACCATCAGCCTGGACGGGCTGGCTGCGCCCTGGGATGCGATGAGTGGCGCCTCGATCCTCGGCCAGGTCGATCTGACGCTGCAGCAGGGCGGCGATCTGAGTACGGCGATGCCGGCACTGTTCCCGCCGCTCGGCGCGCTGCTCGGCGGCATCCCTGGCAGCCTCGGCGAGACCTCGGCGTTGTTGCTGCTGCTCGGCGGTCTGTTCCTGCTGCGCAAGGGCGTGATCGACTGGGTGATCCCGGTCGCGGTGCTGCTCGGCGTCGCACTGCCGGCGAGCCTACTGCACCTGATCGACCCGACCCGCTTTGCCGGCCCGCTGCTGCATCTGCTCGCCGGCGCGACCCTGTTGACCGCGTTCTTCATCGCCACCGATCCGGTTACCTCGCCGGTCTCGCGGCTGGGGCAGGCGGTTTTTGGCGCGGGCATTGGACTGCTGATCTATCTGATCCGCACCTTCGGCGCCTATCCTGAGGGCGCGGCCTTTGCCATCCTGCTGATGAACGCGGCGACGCCGATGATCGATCATTATCTGAAGCCACGCATCTTCGGTCGCGATCGGCGCGGGCAACCGCTGCCGGTGGCCGGGGATGCCGCTGCGGAGCGCAAGCGATGAACATCAGCCGAACCTTACCTAAACTCGATCGCGATGGCGTCGGTTATCAGACGCTGCTGCTCGGCGGCTTCGCGCTGGCGGCTTCGGCACTGCTGGTGGTTGGCAATCTGCTGACCAAGGGGCCGATCGCCCAGCGTGAGGCCGAGGACTTGCGGGCCTCGCTCGAGCAGGTGATCCCGCCCGAGCGGCACGATAACGACCTGCTCGCGAATCCCCTGATGATTCCGCGCCAGAGTTCGAGCCAGAGCCAGAGCCAGAGCCAGAGCCAGGGCCCAAGCCGCAGCCGCAATGGCGACGACAAGATCACCGTCTACCGCGCGCTGGAGGGGTTGGACGTGACCGCAGTCGCCTTCGAGACGGTCGGTCAGGGTTATGCCGGCCCGATCCGCGTGCTACTCGGCATCGGCGCCGATGGGCGCATCCTCGGCGCGCGGGTGCTGGCGCACACTGAGACACCCGGCCTCGGCGACAAGATCGAGATCAGTCGCGACGATTGGATCACCGCGTTCAATGGCCTCGATCTAACCGACCCGCCACCCGAACGCTGGGCGGTAAAGAAAGACGGTGGCGTCTTCGATCAATTCAGCGGCGCGACCATCACCCCGCGCGCGGTGGTCGCTGCGGTCAAGAGCGGGCTCGAGACCTTCGCCGCGCAGCGCGATGCGCTGACGGCTTCTGCCGTGATCACGGTCGAGACCAGCGAATGATGGCTGTTGTGCCCAAGCACTGCGACCACAGGCGCGCTCGATACCTGTCTGGCGTCACCTTTCTGATTGGTTAACTGGAAGCTTCCGCGATGACCGCAGACCTTGACGAAACCGCACGCGAACGCACCCCCTGGGGCCGGATCGCCCGCGATGGGCTTTGGGACAACAATGTGGTGCTGGCGCAGATGCTCGCGCTCTGCCCACTGCTTGCGGTCACCGGCACCGCGACTAATGGCCTCGGGCTTGGGCTCGCGTCGCTGTTGGTCATGGTCGCCTCGGGCCTTCTGGTCTCGAGTCTGCGCGGACTGATCACGCCGCAGGTGCGCATCCCGGTGTTCGTACTGATCATCGCGACCCTGGTCACCCTGGTCGATCTCGCGATGAACGCCTGGCTGCACGATCTACACAAGGTGCTCGGGCTGTTCATCCCGCTGATCGTGACCAACTGCGCCATCCTCGGTCGCGCCGAGTCGTTTGCCTCGCGCAACCGGGTGGCGCCAGCGGTGTTCGACGGACTGATGATGGGCATCGGCTTCACGCTGGTGTTGATGACGCTGGGCGCGGTGCGCGAGATCATCGGCTCCGGCACCCTGTTCGCGAACGCCTCCTTGCTGCTCGGTGAGGCGATGGGATTTCTGGAGACAACGGTGATCTCTGACTATCGCGGCTTCCTGCTGATGATCTTGCCGCCGGGCGGCTTCCTCGCGCTCGGCTTCCTGCTCGCGGGTCAGCGTTTGCTGAAGCGTCTGCCGCTGCCGAAGAGGCGAGCGACTATCGACTCCGGGTCTGTTGCGGCGCCCTGACGCAGCAACGCTAACGCCTAACGGCTTGCACTCAATCAGGAGACTGTACCCATGCATATTGGTGTCGCTTACGCAGACAAGTTCAAACGCACCTGGCTGACGCTCGACGTCCCAGACGGCAGCACGGTGCGCGAGGCGATCGAGCACTCCGGCTTGCTGCGCCAATATCCGGATATCGACCTTGCGACCCAGCGCGTCGGCATCTTCGGCAAACTCAGCAAGCTTGATGCGCAGATCAACGATGGTGATCGCGTCGAGATCTATCGCCCGATCACCGTCGATCCCGAGACCGTCGAGCGGCGTGATCAGTGAGGACGCTGTCAGATGACGAGCCCCGTTCGTCTGTCTTCGCGGCGGTCGGATGCACCAAGACCGTGACCGCCAGCATCATGATCACAGCCAGCTTTCCCATCATTCACCCTTCCGCCATATGCACTCTCGTAGAAAGTAGCATGGTGCCGGATAGTAAACCTTAGTAATTGTCAAGTTACCGGTGTGTGCCGCAGCAATGCGGCTGAGGTCGCCATGGAGCTGACCGAGCGACCTTGGTTTGGCTGAAGACCGTGGAAGCTGGCTGGCTCGACCTCGCGCCAGTCGGCGCTGGCGGAGTCAATGAGGAGGTCGATCTGTGCGCGGGTCAGGGGCAGGGCGCTGGGGTGGCGAACAGGCCGCCGTTGGCATGAAGGAAGCGTCTAGGCCGTGAGGTTCGCGAGCCACTGGCGCTGCTGCTCTTTGCGACGACGCTGTTCGAGGGCCTGATGGATGCGCGCGCGGACCTGCTCGAACGGCAGCGTCTTGGCGGGATGAATGGCCTCGCAGAGCAGCAGGTGAAAGCCGAGTTCGGACTCGAGCACACCACTGAGCTGGCCGACCTCTAGCTCAAACAGGGCGGCGTCCAACGCTGGATAGAGCTGGCCGGCGCTAAGCGTCCCAAGCTGGCCGCCTTCCATGGCCGTGGGGCATTCGGAGCCTTTGCGCGCTTCATCGATAAAGGCGTTGAGCAAGGCCGCTGGGTCATTGGCCTGCGCGCGCAGGCGCTCGCCGATGGCTTCAATGCGCGCGCGCGCGACAGCGCGGCGGTTCTCGGGATAGTCGTCGTTGATGGTGATCAGGATGTGGCGCGCGGCGCGGGTCTCAGGCGTGTCGAAGCGCTCATGATGCAGCTCGTAGAAGAGCCGCTCATCGGCGTCGGTGATCGGCGCATGACGGGCGCCGACGCGCTGCATCACGGCATCGAAGATCAGCTCGCGACGCAGGGCTTGGCGTAGCTGGCGGCTGTTCAGGCCGTTACGCTCGAGATCGGCCTCCAGCTCGTTCTGGCTGTCGTAGCGTTGCTTCACTGCTTGATAGGAACGCTGGAGCTGGGTGTCCGGGATCAGCACATCGCGTGCCTCGGCACTGTTTAGCACCTGCTCTTCGAGCGCGAAGCTGCGCTGGGCCTGGCGCTCGGCTTCGGCCAACTCGTCGCGAGACAGGGCCGGGATATTGCGCTGGAACCGGGCGGTCGCGGTGCGCAGGAGATGGTAGCGGTAACCCTCGGGCTCGCTTGCCGGTTGATCAGAGGCTGTTGAATGGGGAGCGATGGCCTGCGATGCGCTCATGGGCTCTGCTCCGCGATGGCTGACTGGTTGGGGCTGTTGACTCCCTCGGTGAGGGCGGCTTCAGAGGCCGACGGAGAGGACGCCGGCTCCAGCGCGGACTCCGGCACCTGCAGCAGGCTGCAACCGGGGAACAGCACATGGTAGGCGACCTCGCCGCTCTGCTCGGCGGTGGCTGGCCCGCGCAGCACCTTCATGACCTCGCCAACCCCCCCTTGCTCGACCAGCACGCGCCCACCGCGGCCAAGCGCGATGCGGGCGCTGACCTTTTCGCGCGATTCAAACCGGCTCGGGGTCCAGGGGTCGCTGGCCGGCTGCAGTTCTTCCTCGCGGCAGCCGACGATGCGGTCGCCGTCGAGGAAATGCACGCTGTAGATGATCTGGTCCTGCAGGAAGCTGCCGACATCGCGCACATAGCCGGTACTGCCGCGCCGCACCAACAGCGCACCGGTCGGCTGGCCTGGGAAGGTGCCGTCGTTGCGCACATTGCGCAGCACCCGGACCTCGTCGCCGTAGTCGTAAAGCGGTTGCATCAGAGGGGCTGCTCCGTCAGCGACGCGGGCGCGTTGCGGCTGGCGAGAAGCTGATCCAAACCAACATTGACCTGGCGCGGCTCGCGCATCTTGAAGACGCGGAAGACCTTTTCGGTGCGCGCATCGGAGCCGACGAAATCCTGGTAGGCGCCGCGCAGCAAGTCGGCATAGAGACGGTAGCGGGCGGCCGCGCTGTCTGGCGGCTCGTCGATCTCGCCGAGATAATCGTGGAAGCGTTGCAGGATATGCAGTCGATTGACGTGCACGATGGCCGGCGCGAAGGCGACGCCGAAGTACTCGAGGAAGTCTTCGGCGGTCTCGAGTTCGTCGAGATCGCACTCGAAGGTCTCGAGCGAGTCCGGAATCGGATGAGGGAGCGCATCGGAACTCGCATCAAGCGGCGTCGGCATGTTGAGGGTGGTCATGGCAGTCTCCGTTAAAGGTGGTTCAGGGAAGATATCAACCGCCGAGCAGATGGACATTGTCGCCGGCGCTGGCGATCTCCTCGCGCCGCGCGGCCTTCTCGGCCCAGTTCAATAGGTCGCGAGTGCCGAGCTGGTCTTTTTGGTCGAAGGCTCGCACCGGCGCGAGGCGTTCGATGGCGGCTTGTGGCTCATCTTGGCGCAGCAGCAGCCAAGCCGCGCCCTTGAGCGCCAGGAGCAGGAAGCGGGTGCTAGTCATCGAGCGCTCCGCCGCCTGCTCGAGATCGGTCTGTGTAAGCTGGCGCCAATCCTCGCTCAGGCCGAGCTGACGGCTGCTGAGCAGGATGGCGCGATCGGCCATCATCACCGCCTCGGCATAGCGATGGCGGTAGTAGAAGAAGCGATAGAGCGCGACGATCACCGAGAGATGCTCCGGGGCCTTGAGATGAGCCCGCAGCAGGGCCCATTCGGCGCTGTCAACCGAGGTCAGCTCCAGATCATCCTCCGATGACCCATCGAGCGCCTGTGAGCGGTACTGCTGGCCGCTCTCGTCGAGCAGTTGCTGTACCTCGGCCGGCAGCGGCGTCTCGAAGTACATCGCCTCGTTGTCGAGATCGAGCAGGTCCATAATGATACCTGGGATGATGCTTGGGTCTCGTCGTTGGCTCAGGCCAGCCACGTCTGGTCGGACAGCGTTGAAACGGCGACCGGGCAAGCCGTTGCGCCAGTCGGGGGAGGGGCCTTGGCTGAGGCATTAGCTGGAGCCGGGGCCGCCGGGTTGCGGCCCAAACCTGAGCAGGGCGGGCAGACACGCAGAGGCAAGCGGTCTTCTGGCTGGGTGGCCGGGTCGATCGCTGTCAGCTCCAGGAACCGCCGCAGGTCGGCGCTCGCCGGCGAGCGTTTGGTCTCGGTGACGAAGCGGCGCAGCTGCGGCAGCACCCGCTCGGCCTGGGCGGCATCGATGTCGAGATGCAACAACTGCTCGTAGGCGAGGCGGATCGCCTGCCGGCCGGAGTGCTTGCCGAGCACTAGGCGATGCTGGCGCCCGACCTCGGCCGGATCGATGCCCTGATAGTTGTTCAGATCCTTGAGCAGACCGTCGACATGGATGCCGGCCTCGTGGGTAAAGGCGCCATCACCGACCAGACTCTTGTGCCAGCCGACCGCATGGCCGGAGGCCTGGGCGACGAGCTTGGACAGCGTCTCGAAACGGGTCAGATCGACGCCAGTGTGCACTCCATGCACATGCTTGAGCCCCATCACCACCTCTTCCAGCGCGGCATTGCCGGCACGCTCGCCGAGGCCGTGCACGGTGGTGTTGACGTGGGTGGCGCCGGCGCGCACCGCAGCCAGGGTATTGGCGGTGGCCAGGCCGAGATCGTCATGGGCGTGCATCTCGATCTCGCAATCGCAGACGCTGGCCAGGTCGTGGATGCGCTCGAAGGTACCAAAGGGGTCAAGTAGGCCGACGGTATCGGCGAAGCGCAGGCGACGGGCGCCGGCCTGTTGCGCCGCCTCGGCGACCTGCTTCAGCCAGTCGGGATCGGCGCGCGAGGCGTCCTCGCAGCCGACGCCGACCTCGAGGCCCTGCTCGCGCGCGATGCGCACCTCCTGAGCGATGCAGTCGAGCACCCAGGCGCGGTCGCGACCGAGCTTGCGCGCGATCTGCTGATCCGAGACCGGGATCGAGAGGTCGACCAGGTCCACGCCGAGGCCGACGCAGGCATCGATATCGGCGCTGCACATGCGCGCCCAGACCATCAGCCGCGCGTTGAGTCCGAGCGCGGCGACAGCGCGGATCGAGTCGCGCTCGTCCTCGCCCATGGCCGGGATGCCGACCTCGAGTTCGGGCACGCCGAGGGCATCGAGGCCGCGCGCGATCGCCAGCTTCTCCTCGAGCGAGAAGGCGACCCCGGCCGACTGCTCGCCATCGCGCAGGGTGGTGTCGTTGATGCAGACCCCGGGGGCTGCCAAGGTGTCGATGAGGGGCATCGGATTGGGCTCCGGTACGCGGTGCGATCACTTGAGGAAAGCAAACACCAGGCCAGAATCTCAAGCATCGCTGCCACAATGGCTAGGCTGTCTCGATAACCGACTGATTTTATGAGTTATAGGCAGCTTTTTCTCGGCGGCGAACGCACGCATCAGACTTGGTGTTGGTCTTGAGGCTGTTTTCGGATTGAGCGATCCGCGACGAACCCGCCGGAGGCTTGTCGGACAGCCGACAGGCGACGGGCAACAAGCCGACAAGCGGGCGGCGATCGCCGACAGCCGCGCTCAGACCGTGTCTTCGGTCTCCATCTCGGCCAGTGGCAGCAAGAGCGAGAACGTGGTCCCAACGCCAAGGGTCGAGCGCACCGACAGCCCGGCACCAGAGCGCTGCACGAACTCACGCACCATGAACATCCCCAGCCCGTGGCCGATGTGTTGCGTCTTGGTCGAGAACAGCGGCTCGAAGATGCGCGAGAGCACCGCTTCCGTCATGCCGCTGCCGCTATCGGTGACGCGAATCACGGCATAGTCGCCTGCGGGGAGATCGCCGACTGCCAGCGCCGGCTCGCCGGTCCAATGCTCGCGGCGGCCGATGACGCTGAGCGTGCCGCCTTCCGACATCGCATCGCGTCCATTGAGCGCCAGATTGAGCAGCGCGGCCTGCAGGAAGCCGGCATTGGTGCGAGCATTGAGTTCGGGCTCGACCCGCAGATCCCAGTTCAGCGTTTCGGGCAGCATCAGTCGCAGGATGTCGGCGAGTTCCGACAGGGGCTTGTGGAGCACCGTCGCGCGCAGCGGGACCCCGCCCGCTCGACTCAGCGCGAGCATCCCGGAGGTGATGACCTTGGCCTGGCCGAGCACGCTGTTCATGTCGTCGATGACCTGCTGGCTGTCGTCATCGAGACCAGCCCGCTCGACCAAGGCGCTCAGGTAGTAGAGATTGGCGTCGAGCACGGCGAGCACATTGTTGAAGTCATGCGCCACGCCGCTGGCCAGATGGCCGATGGTTTCGCGCTGCTTGGCGCTGACCAGGTCGCGCGCGAGCTGCGCGCCGTGCTCGATGGCGGCGATGCGCTGGCCGATGAAACGCAGTAGCTCGCACTCGGCACGACTGAGCGTGTTGCGCGCCTGGGTATCCCAGAGTTGGGTCAGCAGCCAACGCTGTTGCCCCGCATCGCCCGGAAAGCGCGAGGCGAGCACGACCGCGCTGGCGTAGCCATGCGCGCTGAGCGCGGTTGGCAGCGCCGAGCCGCAGATCAGTTGCGGCTGATCGAGCGCGTTGGAGGGCTTGGCGAAGAGCGCTTCCGTTGTGGTTTGCGCGCTCAGCTCGGCTGGCCCGTCGTTGGCGACCAGCAGGCGCGCCAAGCGTTGATAGGGCGTTTCAGGCGCGCGCCAGCCGGTCTCGGCGACGCACATGCCGAGCGCGTCATTGGCGATGGCGAGGAGCGCGGCGATCTCCTCGCTGGGGTCGAGCCCGCAGTTGCTGAGGTCGACCAGGCGCTCAAGGTCTCCGGCATAGTGCTGCAGCGCCTGCTCGGCGGCGCGGCGTTGGGTTTCGGCGTGTTGCACATCGGTGATATCCAGCGTGCTGCCGCGATAGCCGAGCAGGCTGCCATCGGGGCTGAGGATGGGCTGGCCATCAACACTGGTCCACAGGCGGCGGCCATCGGCGGCGCGCACGGGAACCTGGAAATCGCGCCAGGGTTGGTGCCCCGCCATGAGCGCGAAGGCCTGCGCCTTGATCTCGGCGCGCTCAGGCTCGGGGATCAGCTTATAGAAGGCCTTGCGACCGATCAAGGCCTCGGGTGGATAGCCGAGCAGGGACTCGGCGACGGGATTGACATAGGTATAGAGGCCAGCGGTGTCGATCTCCCAGGTCATCATGCGGCTTTGCAGCGCTAGGGCATCATAGCGCTCGGTGCTGGCCCAGAGTTCGGTGAGCACGCGCTTGCGCTCGAGCGCGCCGACGAACACGCTGGCGAGCACGCGCAGGAAATGCACCTCGCCCTTGAGCCAACCGCGCTCCTGATGCACGGCATCCAAACCGATAAAACCGCTCAAGCGTTGCTTGCGCCGCAGTGGCACCAGGATCAGCGACTGGATGTCCTGGAGTTCCAGATGGTGGCGAAGACGGGCCCAGTCCTCGGGCAGATCGGCGACCCTCGGGATGACGACCATGTCGGCCTCCGTGAGGGCATCCATCAGGACCGCGAAATCAGCGACCGAAAAGTGTTGCAGCGTCGCGATCATCGGCTCAATCCCGTCCGCGACCCATTCATGGGTGTTGCTGCACGTCTTGCCGTCGCGGTTGAGTTGGAAGATATAGGCGCGATCGGAGCCGGTGAAGTGTCCGACCTTCGCGAGCGCATCCTGGACTAGCGTGTCGAAGGGTTTGTCGGAGGGGTCGATGAAGGTCGTGGTCAGCGCCACCAATTCGCGCTCGAGGCGTTCGCGGGCGATCAGATCCAGCTCCGCCTGCTTGCGTTCGGTGATCTCCAGATGGATACCGATCAGGCGCTGTGGACGGCCATCGGGGGTACGCTCGATGAGACGGCCGGTGCTCTGTATCCAGACCCAGTGGCCGGCCTTGTGACGCATGCGGAATTCACAGTCGAACAGCGCCTCTTCGCCATCGAGATGGGCGTGCATCCGCCGGTCGACCGCAGGCAAGTCTTCCGGGTGCATGCGCTCGCGCCACATCATGCATGTGGTTTGCCGCAGGTCGGCCAGCCGGTGGCCGAGCATCTCGGCCCAACGGTCGTTGCAGTCGATCTCGTCGGTCGTCAAGCACCAGTCCCAGGTGCCGACGCGGGCGCCCTCAATGATCTGCTCCAGACGCTGACGGTGTTCGGTGAGCGCCATCTCGGCGTGCTTGCGGTCGGTGATCTCGGCGGCGACGCCGACGAAACGGCAGGGCTGGCCGTTGGCGTCATGGACCAGGAAGCGACGGTCGGCGATCCATTTGACTTCGCCATGAGGGGTGACGATGCGGTATTCGACCATCTCGGGGCCGCTGCCTGCTATGGTCTCCGTGCGACTCCAGACCTTCCGATCGCGATCAGCGGGGTGGAGGCTCTCGCGCCAGAGATGATAATCAGCACGGATCGCCGCCACCGGCCGTTCCCAGATCGCTTCGAAGGCGGGGCTGACATAGGTGAGCTGATCCTGCTCAAGATCGAAGACCCAGAAGACCTCCTCGATGGTCTCGGTGATCTCGCGCAGTTGCGCCTCGCTGGCACGCAGGCGCTCGATCGCATGGCGGCGCTCGGTATCGTCGCGTTGGATGCCGATGTAATGGCTGATCTTGCCTTGGGCATCGACCACCGGCGTGATGCTGACCGAGTTCCAGAACAGGCTGCCGTCCTTGCGGTAATTGCGAAACGTCGCCTGGCATGATTCGCCGGCGGCGAGTGCGGTACGCATGGTGCGCCGCGCCGGCTGGTCGCGATCCGTGCCCTGGAGAAAGCGGCAGTCTTGGTCCTGCACCTCGTCGCGACTGTAGCCGGTCAGATCCTCGAAGCCTTTGTTGACAAAGCGGATCGCATGGTCGCCATTGCCGAGGCGTTCGGCGATGACGATACCGGTTTCGGCTTGCGAGAGGGCGTCGAGCAGGACCCGATGGTCGCGGTGTAGCTTGAGGCTAGTCAGGGCGACGGCGGCGAGCGAGGCGCCATGGTCGAGCAGGGCGCGGGCAAAACGCCCAGGGGTTCCCGGCTCGGGCGCGGCGATCGCGAGCACGCCGAGGACACGGCCATTTTGACCGCAGATCGGTTGACACCAGCACGCGCCCGGAAGACTGGCCGCCGGATGGCGAAGCCGTGGTTGCGGATCGGCGGTCTTGGCGAGGTCGGTCGTGGCGCTGAACTCGGCGGTTTCAAAGGCGTGGCGGTAGGCAAAGGCCCCCTGTTGGCCGGCGAGCATCGTATTCAGCAGTGCGGTCCTCTCGGCATCCAGGCCCGGAGCGGCGAGCACCTCGAGGGTTTCCGCCGGGGTTGCCACCGCCAGATTGCAGTCATGTCCAGGCAGGTGTTGGGCGATGCGCCGGCACAGGTGCTCGGCGACCTGTTGCTCGTCGCTATCGGCGAGGATGAGTTCGCCCAAGGTCTCGGCCTGCAAGGTGCGCAGCGCACGCTCCTCGCGCTGTCGATCACGCTCCTTGGCGAGCGCGCTGAAGCTCGTCCGCAGACGCTTGCCGAGGTCGTTCATCGCGCGCGCGGCGGCCACCTCTTCCTTGATCGGGCTCATCGGCGGCGCCGGCATGGGCTGCTCCGAATCGATCAACGCTGGCAGCGCATCGGCCCTGATGAGTAGCGCTTGCAACGGCGCCGCTAGCCGGTGGCTGAGCCAGTGCGCGGCGAGTATGACCAGCGCCGCCCAGCCCAATAAGACGAGCAGCCAGCGCTGCAGCCAGGCATGGACCTGCTCGACCACAAAGCGGGCGCTGAGATCGATCTCGATCGCGGCGAGATGCGTCGTCTCCGGCAACGGTAGCCTGAGCCGGTAGCGTACCTGGCGCCAATCGGGCAGATCGTTCGGCCCGGCGTTGCCGTGGCTCACCGGCAGGAGGCGCTGTTGATCGGCGAAGGTCGCGGGCGGCTTGTCATCGGTGGCGGCGACCGTGGCTGGCAGCAGCCGCACGACCGGGTCTGCGGTGCGCGGTAAATGCTTGGCGAGCAGGCGCTGCAACTGCGTTTCGGAGGCGTGTGGCGGCGAGTTGGCGGCGTCCTCGGGCAAGATCTCGGCGGCGAGGGTGGCGAAGAGGCGCAACTGGTCGAGCAGTTCACGCTCCAACCGGTGATGGAAATCGTGCGTGCCGAGGTAGGTCAGGACGCAGGCTGGAAACAGCGCCGTCACGCTGAAGAGCACGAGCAGAAGCCGACGGATGGAGAGGCTGGGAGGGCAGCGACGGAACAACGCGACGACGAGGAGCACGCATTCGGCAAGCAGCGCGGCGACGATATCGTTCACCGCCTGCTTCAGGAGAAGCACCAGTGTCGGCACGATCTCGACGTTGCCCCAGAGCTGGTCTTGGAGCAACGTCAGTGGCGTGCCAAGGACCAACCAGTAGAGGCCAACCAAGAGCGGTAGGAAGGGCGGTTCGCGCTCGCGCCGCCGGGCCCACGCCAACAGGACGTAAACGAAAACAACCTCGGCTCCTAGGAGCAGCACCCCATCGGGCTGTTCGTGGAGCAGGGTCGTGATAGCGGCCTGCACGGCGGCAACCACAAGCCCGCCCGGCAACCCGAGCCAGACCAGCGCCAGCAGCACGGCCACCAAACCGAAGGGGAATTGCAAACCGTAGAGCAGCGGTAGGGAAACAGCGCTGCCGACCGCCGCCGCCGCAGCGAGCAATAGCGTCAGCAGCGGCGGGCTCCAGTCTGTTTGAGGTATTCGCTGCGATTCCCCGCGTTGGCTCGGTGCCCCCCTCCGAAACCATCGACTTGGCAAGGCGTATCCCCTGGCTAACATGCACGACTGTGGTCGATCGGCGACAGACCGTTAGCGCCAGAGCCGACTATTCCGGCGACTAGGGATGGTGTTCGCGACCATGAGAGACCCCTAGTATGGCCGAAAGTCGCGGCTCGATGAAAGCGAGCCGCAGGTCGAGCCCGGCGCGGGTCGCCTGCGGCTGTTGTTGGCCTGGGGCCGCTGTTAGCGCCCTCAGCCGGGGTGCGATCGCCTCCAGGGAGACCACCTCGCGCGCGGCGCCCAGCGCAATGGCTTCGCGGGGCATGCCGAAGATCGCCGAGCTTGCCTCGTCCTGCGCAAGCGTCAGCGCACCGGCCTCGCGCATCGCCAGCAGGCCGGCGGCGCCGTCCTTGCCCATCCCGGTCAGCAGCACACCGGTGGCCTTGCGTCCGACCAGTCGAGCGGCGGAGTGGAACAATACGTCCACCGACGGGCGGTGACAGTTGACCTCCGGACCCGCATCCAGACGGGTGACATAGTCGCCGCCCTTGCGGTCCAGCATCAGATGCCGGTCGCCGGGCGCGAGATAGGCCTGTCCGGGCAGCAGGCGCTCGCCATCGATGGCCTCCTTGACGTGGAGCGGGCTGGTGCGGTTGAGCCGCTCGGCGAAGGAGCGGGTAAAACCGGCCGGCATGTGCTGGACGATCAGCACCGGCGGGGTATTGGCCGGCAGTTGCTCGAGCACCTCGCGGATGGCCTCGGTGCCGCCGGTAGAGGCGCCGATGAGCAGGAATTTATCGCTGGCCGGCCTGCTCGGCGCGCTTGTCCGAATCGGCTTGGGCAAGCGGATCGGCGCCGATGCCGGGCGGGGCCGGGGCAAGAGCGCCTGTGAACGCGCTGCGGCGCGGATATTATTGGCGATCGCCGAACGCTCCGCAGTCAAGCCATCGCGCAGGCCGACGCGGGGCTTGGCGATCACATACCGCGCGCCGAGTTCCAACGCGCGCCGGGTTTCCTCAGAGCCTGGGTGAGTTCTTGAGGAGATCATCAGCACCGGCATCGGGCGCAGCCGCATCAGGCGTTCGAGAAACTCCAGGCCATCCATGCGTGGCATCTTGATGTCGAGCGTCAACACATCTGGATCATGTCGCTTGATCAGCTCGCGCGCCATGACCGGGTCTGCGGCGACGGCAACGACTTCCATATCCGGTTGCGCGTTGATGATCTCGCAGAGGAGTTCACGGACGGTCGCCGAATCATCGACGCAGAGCACTTTGATCTTCGGGGCGTTCAGCATGGTTGGTCTCCTCGAGTCTGAGGTCTGTCATCGCTGTGAGCGCGTCCGGCTGTATTCCGGCGTCTGGGCTCTCGACGATGGATAGGCTAGCCCGCCGGGATGAAGGCCTTGGTAAAGACTTGTTAAGTGCGCTCGCCGCTCGTCACGAACTGTTCGATCGGCATGGGGCGACCGAACAGATAGCCTTGCAGGTGATCGACGCCCATCGCGATGAGCTGATCGCGTTGCGCCTCGGTCTCCACGCCCTCGGCGACCACCTGCAGGTTCAGGCTGTGGGCCATGTAGAGCATGGAGGCGAGGAGATTGGCGGATTTCTCCGAGTCGAACATCTCGGCGACGAACGAGAGATCGATCTTCAGCGCATCGTAAGGCAGTTCGGCGAGGGCGCGGATGCTCGAATAACCGATGCCGAAATCATCGAGCGACAGCGAGGCGCCACCGAGGCGCAGTTGGGTAGTGAGCGCGCGCATCTGTTGCAGGTCGGGTAGGACCGCCGTCTCGGTGAGTTCGATGACGATGCGACTGCTGCCGGCAAAGGCATCGACCAGGCGTTTGACCATCGCGGTCGCGCCCTTGCGTTCGATGTTGGCGGCGGACAGGTTGACCGAGAGGAACTCGAGCCCGAGCGGCCTGAGTTGCGGCTCGAGTTCGATCAGGCGTTCGCTGAGCACGCGCGTCAGGTCCATGATCAGCCCGGAGCGCTCGGCGAGCGGGATGAAGGCCTCGGCGCCAAGCACGCTGCCCTCGGGCAGCGGCAGACGGGCCAAGACCTCGGCGCCGACCGGCCGCAGGGTGCGCGCCGAGAGGATCGGCTGGAAGTAGGGCCTGATGTGCCCCGCGTGCAAAGACTCGCGCAGCAGCTCGACACTGAGTGCCTTCTGGGCTTGAGCCTGGGCCTGGGGTTTTTTCGGACGCGCTGGGGGAGTGCGCCGGGACAGCGCTTCCGGGAGTTCGCGCACCAGATTGGCTTTATTGACGGCGCCGAACACGATCAGGCCCTTGTCCCGGGCGATGCGCCGCGCCGTATCCAACAGCTCGTCGCCCAGACCCGACAGGAACACGAGCGGCACCCTCGGGTGGTACTCGGACAGCCAACCGAGAACGTCGACGCCGGTTTCCGTACCGAGATTGAGATCGAGTACGATGACATCGGGCACGTGGCGGTCAAGATCGTCGCGCAGGGCGCCACTGGTGGTCTGGAAACGCACCTCGTGGCCGAGCAATCCGGCAAAGCGGCACAGGGTTCTTTCCATCCGTGGATCGTCATCCAAGCAGCTAAGGACCATGGGACTCTCCTCTCTCGGGGTCATCTCCCGCGCTGTTGAGACGTTCGCCGATGGCAACGCGGCGAAGCTCCGCGCGTTTAATCTTGATGGTGATCCTGAGAATAGAACAGCCGCCTCAGTCCATTGGTAAAGAGTTGTTAAGAGGCTTCGTTGGCGCCCTGGGTGGGCGCGAGCATCTGGCGCATGCTGTCCTTGAGGGTGCTGAGATCGATCGGTTTGCGCAGAATCGGCACGGGCTCGCCACAGCTGTTCAGCGGTGGCTCCCAATGCGCCTGCTGACCGGTCATCAAGATCACCGGCAGGGTTGGATACTGCTCGCTGAGGCGCGCGAACAGGTCGAGACCGTCCATCACCGGCATGGCGATATCGGACAGCACGAGATCGATGCCCCCCTCCAGCGCCGCCAGCCGCTGCAGGGCCGCTTCGCCGTGGCTGGCGGTCTCGAGCGCGAAGCCTTCGACTTTCAGCAGGCGGGAGAGCGCGTCGCGCACGCGGCGGTCATCCTCGACCAAGAGGATGCGGCGCGGTGCCTGCTCGCGTTGCGCTGCATCGATTGCCGCCGGGGATTGCGCCGTTTGCCCTGGTTGCGCTTCGGGCGGTGAAGGAGGCGACGCCGGGAGTGATGCGGGGGGCAGCAGCACCTTGGGTGTCGCGCGCGCGGGCAGTAAGAGCCGGAAACGGCTGCCTTGAGCGCTGTCGGAGTCGACCCAGAGGCCGGCTTGGGTGCGGGCGACGAACTCGCGCACCATGAACAGTCCGAGCCCATGACCCCGATGTTTTGCCTTGGTCGAGAACTGGGGCTCGAAGATGCGCTCGAGCAGCTCGGGCGGAATGCCGTTACCGGTGTCGGTCACGCGGACCTCGACGCAATCCGCCGCCGGCATGCTGCCGACCCGTGGCTGGCTGTCGGTCTGGGTCTCGGTCTCGGCATGAACAGGCTGGGCGGCAATGGTCAGCGTCCCTTGCTCGCTCATGGCGTCGCGGGCATTGAGCGCCAGATTGAGCAGCGCCGATTGCAGGAAGGCACGATTGCTGTAGGCCTGCAGTCCGGCCGCGATGTCGATGCGCAGCTCAATGCGCGGCGGTAACACCTGAGCCAGGATCTGCTCAAGCTCGCCGATGGTGCTGGCGAGGTCGATCGCCTCGAGCGGGATCTTGCCCGAGCCGCTGATGGTGAGCATGCCCGAGGTGATGATCTTGGCCTGCCCGAGCGCGCTGCGGGTCTCGGTGATGACCTGGCCGATCTCGGGGTCGGCGGCGGCCTGCTCGTCGAGCCCATCGGCAATGAAGAAGAGATTGGCGTCGATCACGCCGAGCAGATTATTGAAGTCGTGCGAGACGCCGCTGGCGAGATGGCCGATGGTGTCGCGCTCGCGCGACTGGATCAGGTTCTCTTGCAACTGGTGGCGGTAGCGCACGGCGGCGATGCGCTGGGCGATCAGGCGCAACAACTGGCGCTGCCCGAGTTCCAGCGGCGGGATCGCCCTGGCATGCTCGAGCGTGAGCAGGAGCGGCTCCTGATCGCCGTCCGGGGTGGTGCCGTCGATGACCACGCCGATCATGGCCGAGTGCGCCTCCGGGGAGGCCGCCGCCTCCGCAGAGCTTGCGATGATGACCGGATTGCTCCGCTCGGCGAAGGCCTCGTCGGTGAGCGCCGGCGGCGGCGCCTGGGGCGGATCGTGATCGTCGGGGACCGCGCTGAGCAGCTCACAGCTCGCATCGGCGCCCAGTCGCCAGACCGCAGCGCTGTCGAGCCGCAGGCTGCGGCGCGCGAGTCGCAGCAGCGCCTGAATCTGCTCCGTGTAGGGCATCGAGAGATTGACCAGGTCGAGCAGGGATTCGAGCTGCTCGGCGTAATCGGTCAGCTCCTGCTCGGCGGCGCGTTGGCGCTCGCGGGCCTCGTGCAGATCGGTCACGTTCTCGATCATCGCCAGCGCAATGGGCCCGTCTGCGGTGCTTGAGGGGAGCAACGACACCCGCAGATCGCCCCACAGCACCTGCCCATCGGCATGCAGGTAACGACTGGTGGTGCGATAGGCGCCGCGCTGTCCCTTGAGCACCTCGTCGAGTGCGCCAAAGGTGCCATGCAGATCGTTGGGGTGGGTGATGTCGTTGAGGCGCATCTGGGTCAGGATCTTGGCCTTGCGGCCCAGGAACTGTGCCAGCGCCTGGTTGACCAGCAGCGGGCGCCGATCCTGACCGATCAACGCGATGCCGATGGGCGTGTTGTCGAAGATCGCGCTCAGGCGCGCCTCACTGCGCGCGAGCCGCTGCAGCGCCAGTTGGCGCTCGGTGACATCCTTGGTGGTGCCGCGATAGCCGAGGCAGTGGCCGTCCTCGGCGAGGATGGGACGGCCGTCGCTCGACAGCCAAAGCGGCGTCCCGGCACGACTGCGAAAAGGGATGATGAGGTCATCGAGTGGCTGCCGCCGAGCCATGAGGTCGGCGGCTTTGGTGGCCTGTTCGCCGGCTTCCGGTTCGGCGATATAGTCGCTGTAATGGCGTCCGAGCATCTCGGCGGGGGCATAGCCAAGCACGGCTTCGCAGACCTCGCTGATGTAATGAAACCGCCCGGCCGCGTCGAGTTCCCAGGTGATGGTTCGGTTCTGGCGCGCGAGGGTGTCGTAGCGCGCATTGCTCTGTCTGAGCGCCGCGAGCGATCGCGTTCGTTGCTCGCTGGCGACCAGGATGTTGGCAAACAGTTGCAGGAATTGGGCCTCGACGGTGCTCCATGCGCGCGCTGTGTGCACCATCTCGACGCCGACGAAACCGAACAGATGCTCGTCGATCTGCAGCGGGGCGAGCAGCAAGGCACGCACCTGTTGGGTCTCGATGCGGTGGCGCTCCCGAACCCAGCGGCTGGCGCCGAACTCGGCGACATCGGCGATCACCACCGGCTCGCCGACGGCGAGCGGCGCCATCATCATCGGTAGCTCGGTGGCTGGCAGGTTGAGGTAATGCGCGCGAATCGAGGCCACGTTCTCGGCGGTCTGCTCAAGGATGGTCTCGACCTTGCCGCCGTCGGCGCTGAGGTAGAACAGATAACTGCGATCGGCGCCAATGAAGTCGCCGACGCGCGCGAGGGCCTGCTCGGTGCTCGTGCTGCTGGCGTCATCGGAGACGCTGACGAAGCCGGTGGCGAGCGCGAGCAGCTCGCTGACCATGGCCTCGCGTTTTGCGAGTTCGACCTCGGCCTGCTTGCGTTCGGTGATGTCGCGGCCGACGCCGATGATGCCGACGACCTCGCCGCGATCATCGCGCACAGCGGTGTTGGACCATTGCAGCCAGCGCGAGCCATGGACGGTGAGTTCGCGTTGCTCCAGGCTGCGATGATAGGGCGGTGCATGCAGTGACTGCATGGCGTCGGCGACCGCCGTGCGGTCGTCCGGATGCACCGAGGGCATGAAGGTGTTGCCCAGCAGCTCCTGCTCCGTGCGCCCGAAGGTCTGGCAGTAGGAGGGGCTGACGAACTCGAAACGACCTTGCACGTCGACGCGCACGATCAGGTCCTCGACGTTCTCGACCATCAGCCGGTAGCGTTCCTCCTGCTGGCGCAGCGAGGCCTCGGTGCGGCGCAGCTCGGTGACGTCCAGGCAGGTGCCGACCAGGCGCTCGGGGGCGCCCGTGGCGTCGAGGTGCAGGCGCCCTTGCTGTAGCAGGGTGCGCCTGATGCCGTCCGGGCCGCAGACATCGAGTTCGGTGTGATAGGCGCCCTGCGGGTGTTTTTTCGCCGCCGCATAGGCCCTGCTCAGGCGCAGGCAATGCTTGAGGTCGATGATCTTGAGGAAGGCTTCTAGGCTCGCGTCCACCTCGCCCGGCACGAAGCCGAACAGGCGAAAGGTCTCATCGGACCATTGCGCCTGGCCGCTGTGAATATCGAACTCCCAACTGCCGACATGGGCCATCGCCTGCGCCTCTTGCAGGCGCGCCTCGCTCAGGCGCAGGCGCTCCAGGGTCTCGA
>NZ_JCAQIA010000043.1:0-27512 GCF_059621085.1 Halochromatium sp. NSM3
CCGCTTAACTCAGGCGTTAGGCTCTAGAAAACTGGGGCTCATATGAGCGAAAAGTACGAGAAGCTGCTCGATTTTTATTTGAAGCTTTACGATGACGAGGTTTCGCGTTTTCGAGAGCTTGATGCAAAGATCGCACGATATCTTTCAGCTTACTCTCTATTGATAGCACTTGCAGGATTTGTCGCGCTTAACCTTCGTTTCTTGTTACAAAGTTCCGACTTAGGATTATTGATTCTCTTAAACTACGGGTTACTGGGTTCTGTTCTTGTTACTTGCCTCTTCGGCTGGTACTACTTGTTTTCAAGCCTGAAAATAGAAGGTCTGACGCGGTTCCAATATGATGATTCCATGATTGAGTTTTTTAAGAATAATGAACTCATAGACGTACAGTTCGCCCTGGCTAAACGTGCGAGAGAAGCAACCGAGAAAAACAAATTGGTAGGAGACAAGAAAGCCAAGAAAATCACCTCCTCTTTTTGGTTATCCCTTCCTGCAATGGCACTCTTCCTTGCTAGCCTTATTTTAGGGGTATTTAATGTTTACCACACAAACTCGCGGCAACCTGCAGAAAATGCTGTCAACACGTTAAGCGACGTGAAATTCACAAAGCAAGAGGCAAAGAAAATGAGCGAATCAGACACAACAACATCTCAATCCACGCCTGTAGAAAAGCCAGAAAGCCACCCTCCAGGATCAAAACCTGTCGAACAACCAAATCCTAACGTGCAAGCACCTGAAAACGTTACGATAAACGAGGGCTATGAACCTCCTCACAGAAAGACAGGCGAGTAGAAATACGCCTAACAACAATTCAACAATTAACAATTAAGGGGCCAGGGTCGATTTAATTCTGAGGAATCGAATCAGAACCAAAGAAATGGCCTAATCGGGTAAGGGCGGGTGTCTAACCCGCCCTCCCCACACCACCTAGCATGCGGGTCCGCACTAGGCGGTTCACAAGAAGGGAGCACACTCGGTTCCTCATGCATAAAACCGCGCATCCTGCCGCAACAACCGAAACCCATCGGTATCGCGCATACACAGCATGATCCGCGCGATATCGCCCCCCAGCGCATCCGGCAGCTACACCCGTCGCCCGCCACACTTAGACCGACCCGCGCTCAAACGCCCGGACCATCCAACGCGGCCCGAAAACCCCACCGAGAACGCGGTCACGAAAGCGAAACAAGCGAGCGCTAAGCTGTCTCAGCCCCATCCCCACCGCCCGACTTAGGTGCCAAGCTGTCACCACTGATGTTACCCATCACGCCCGACGAACTCGCCTGGTTCGAGGCCGGCGAAGCCGTGTTTGACGGCGACCGCGCCCCCGAGCGCTTCCCACGGATCGACGACCCGCAAGCCCAGCGCTGGTGGCTCGGGGGTTTCGGCAGCGCCTGGACCCATGCCAAGCCCCCCTCGCCACGGCGCGATCCGACCGCCGCGCTCTGCTACGACGACGTGCGCGCCGCGCTGAGCGTCGCGCTCGCCGAGGCCCTCTCGGCGCAGCCGCCGTTTGCCGAGCGCCTATTCGCCGACCTGCCCAAGGCCCGCGATTCGAGACACTGAGCCAGGCAGCCCACCCAAGCACGACCGCCACTGCACCCTTGGCGCAGACCCCGATCTATTCCCCTGGGGAATAATGGCGCGCTATACTCGGATCGCATGCGAAGCGATGCCAGCACGCAACACCGCTGCGCGTCGCACCTGCTCCGGCCCAAGGAGAGAGGCCAACTAGGAGGAGCGCTTGATGGCCAGAACCGCCAAGAACAAGCCCGACACCAACGGCGCCAACCTCGGCTTTGAGGCCCAGCTCTGGCTCACCGCCGACAAGCTGCGCGGCAACATGGAGCCGTCCAACTACAAGCACATCGCCCTCGGCGAAGAACAAGGCCGCTCCAAAGACCTGCTCGGGCGCGTCTACGAATACTTCCTCGGGGCCTTCGCCAGCACCGAAGGCAAGCGCGGCGGCGAGTTCTACACCCCGCGCTCGGTGGTGCGGGTGCTGGTCGAGCTGCTCGAACCCTTCCCCGATCCCGAGCACGGCATCAAAGGCCGCGTCTACGATCCCTGCTGCGGCTCCGGTGGCATGTTCGTGCAGGCCGAGCGCTTCCTCGCCGCGCACGGCGGGCGCATCGGCGAACTCGCCGTCTACGGGCAGGAGAGCAACTACACCACCTGGCGGCTGTGCAAGATGAACCTCGCGGTGCGCGGCATCGATGCCGACATCCGCTGGAACGCCGAGGGCAGTTTCCACAAAGACGAACTGGCCGACCTGCGCGCGGACTTCATCCTCGCCAATCCGCCGTTCAACATCTCCGACTGGGGCGGCGACAAGCTCAAGGACGACCCGCGCTGGACCTTCGGCACGCCGCCCGCCGGCAACGCCAACTTCGCCTGGTTGCAGCACATCCACCATCACCTGAGTCCCAATGGCACCGCCGGCGTGGTACTGGCCAATGGCTCCATGTCCTCGACCCAATCCGGCGAGGGCGCGATCCGCCAAGCGATGGTCGAGGCCGACGTGATCGATTGCATGATCGCGCTACCCGGCCAGCTCTTCTACTCGACGCAGATTCCCGCCTGCCTCTGGTTCCTGGCGCGCAACAAGGACCAGCGCGCCGCCGGCCTGGCCGACCGGCGCGGGCAGGTGCTGTTCATCGACGCGCGCAAGCTCGGGGCGCTGGTGGATCGCACCCGGCGCGAGTTCTCCGACGAGGATGTGGCCCGCATCGCCCGCACCTACCACGCCTGGCGCGGCGAGCCCGACGCTGGCGACTATGCCGACGAGCCGGGGTTCTGCAAGTCCGCCACGCTCGATGAGATTCGCGGCCATGCCATGGGCATGTGCTGACACCGGGGCGCTATGTCGGCGCGGCAGCGGTGGAGGATGACGGCGTGCCCTTTGCCGAAAAGTTCGCCGAGTTGCGGGCGAAGCTGGAGGGGCAGTTGGCGGAGGGGGAAAAGTTGGGGGCGGTGATTCGGGAGAAGTTGGATGGTGTTTTACCGTGAACAGCAAACAGCGCAAGACGCTGGAGGCGATTTTTGCCCGACCGACCAAGACGGATATTCCTTTCGCCGACATTGAGCAACTGTTGATCGCGCTCGGGGCCGAGTTGACTGAAGGTGCGGGTTCGCGAGTCAAATTCACCCTGGATGATACAGACTGGAACGCCCATCGTCCGCACCCGAACAAACAGGCGTTGCGTTATCAACTCAAGGAATTGCGTGAATTTTTGCTGCGTTTGGGAATTCAACCATGAACACCATGACGTATCGGGGCTATACCGCCCGCATTGACTATGACGATGAAGACGACATTTTCTTTGGTCGGGTATTGGGCATTAAAGCCATCGTCGGCTTTCATGGCTCCACCGTGGATGAGTTGCGCCAGGATTTCAAAAACGCGATCGATTTTCTGATCGACGATGCCCAGGCGCGCGGTGTGGAGCCAGAGCAACCCGCAGATGAAGAGCTGGTGTTGCATCTCCCGCCGGAGGTGCGGGGCGCGGCCCTCACGGCGGCTCATGCGAAGGGTCAGAGTCTTGATCAATGGTCGGCAAGAGTATTGATGGAAGCGGCGGAGGGTTAGCTGGTGAGAGTTAGGGCGGTGATTCGGGGGAAGTTGGAGGGGATGGCCCTCTAAGAAGTTTGTCATGGGTAAACAAGATAAGCTGCTGGAAAAAATCCTCCAAGGCCGATCCGATACCAATGTCGGTTTTGACGAGCTGTGCAAGTTATTGGAACGCCTCGGCTTCGATCAGCGTCAACGCGGCAGCCATCGGATGTTTCGCAAGGCCGGCATCGAGGAGAAGATCAACCTGCAAGAAGACGACGGCCAGGCAAAGCCTTATCAGGTCAAGCAGGTTCGTGGGGTCTTGTTGCGCTATCGCTTGACGGAGGTTCGCTGATGCTTAAGTACGAAACCATCATTTACTGGAGCGAGGAAGACCAAACATTTGTTGGCGAGATCCCCGAATTGCCCGGCTGCATGGCGCATGGCGACACGCATCGGTCTGCGTTGGCCAATCTTATGGACGCGGCGCAGTTGTGGATCGATACCGCTATCGAGTTCGGCGATCCGGTGCCAGAACCGAAAGGGCGGCGGTTGGCGTATGCGTGATTGGTGGGGTTCGGGATGGTAATTCGAGAGAAGTTGGATCAGGTGGTGGCAGATGCCTAAACCGCAAGAATCTGCGCAGCTGGATCAAGTCGCAGACTTTTTGTCTGGCGGTACACCTCGAAAATCAGAAACGCTCTATTGGGATGGAGATATCCCCTGGTTAACGCCCAAGGACATGGGTGACTGGGTCGGGAAAACTGAGGCTACAGCGAGGAATCCCGCACCCTCGCCCAAACCCGCGATCTCCTCCTCCCCAAACTGATGTCCGGCGAGATCCGCCTGCGCGACGCCGAGCGCGAGGTCGAGGCGGTGCTATGACCAGCCGGGGCGCGCGCAGACCCTCATCACCCGCAACCGTCGCGACTTCGCCCGCATGGAGCTGCGCTTTCCCGCGTTGACCGTGCAAAGTCCCGAGGACTGCCTACAGGAGCTGATGTCATGACGTCGCTCACCCTGACGCTACCCGACGACACCTATCGCCGACTCGATCAGATCGCGCAAGCTCGCGGCCAAAGTATCGACGCCTTAATCGATGCTATCGCCAAGCATCTCGTCGCGGAAGCCGAGGCCGAGGCGCACTTTCGCGCCCGCGCCCAACGCGGCCAAGGTCAGAATGCGCGTGGACTCGAACTGCTCGACAAGGCCATGGGCAATGGCGTTTCTGACTGAAGCCGACATCGAGCAAGCCCTGCTCGCCGAGCTGGCGGCGCTCGGCTATCAGACCACCACCGAGGCCGAGATCGGACCGGATGGCCGCACCCCGGAGCGCGCGGCGTTCTCCGACGTCCTGCTGCGTCAGCGCCTGCAAGCCGCCGTCGACCGGCTCAACCCGGACCTCCCGCCCGAGGCCCGCTTGGAGGCGCTGCGCCAAGTCGTCGCCACGGTCGCCCCCTCGCTGATCGAAGAAAACCGCCGCCTGCACCGACTCCTCACCGAAGGCGTCGAGATCGAGTATTACGACACCGACGGCACCCTGCGCGGTGGGCGCGTCTGGCTGATCGACGTCGACCAGCCGGAGCGCAACGACTGGCTCGCGGTGCAGCAGTTCACCGTCATCGAGGCCGGCCACCAGCGCCGCGCCGACGTGGTGCTGTTCGTCAACGGCCTGCCGCTGGTGGTCGTCGAGCTGAAAAGCCCGAGCAGCGAACAGGCCACCCTGCACAGCGCCTATCAGCAGTTCCAGACCTACAAGGCCGAGATCCCCAGCCTGTTCCGCACCAATGCCGCGCTGGTGATCTCCGACGGGCAGAGGGCGCGCATCGGCTCGCTCACCGCCAATGCCGAGCGCTTCATGCGTTGGCGCACCGTCGACGGCGCGACCATCGCCCCGGACGGCACCCCGGAACAGCCGGTGCTGGTTCAAGGCATCCTCGCGCGCGAGCGGTTGCTGGCCTTCATGCGCGCGTTCACCGTCTTCGGGCGCACCGAGGCCGGGCTGATCAAGATCCTCGCCGGCTACCATCAATTCCATGGTGTCCTGAAAGCGGTCGAAACCACCCTCGACGCCACCACCCCCGAGGGCGACCGGCGCATCGGTGTCATCTGGCACACCCAGGGCTCCGGCAAGAGCCTGTTGATGGCCTTCTACGTCGGCCAGCTCGTGCGCCACCCGGCCATGACCAACCCGACCGTCGTCGTCATCACCGACCGCAACGACCTCGACGATCAGCTCTTCGCCACCTTTGCGATGTGCCGCGATCTGATCCGTCAGACCCCGCAACAGGCCGACAGCCGCGCCGACCTGCGCGCCGCGCTGCAACGCGCCGCCGGTGGCGTGATCTTCACCACCCTTCAGAAGTTCGCCCCCGAGCCAGGCAACGACCACCTGCCCATGCTCAGCGACCGGCGCAACATCGTCGTCATCGCCGACGAGGCCCACCGCAGCCAGTACGGGCTGAGCGCGAAGGTCGACAGCCAGACCGGCGCGGTTGGCTACGGCTTCGCCAAGCACCTGCGCGACGCCCTGCCCAACGCCTCCTTCATCGGCTTTACCGGCACCCCGATCGAGGCCGAGGACGTCAACACCCCGGCGCTGTTCGGGCGCTACATCGACGTCTACGACATCAGCCGCGCGGTCGAAGACGGCGCCACGGTGCCGATCTACTACGAAAGCCGCCTCGCACGCATCGAGCTGCCCGGTAACGTCAGCGAAAGCCGCCGCTTCTCCGAGCGCCTGGAAGACGCCATCGCCCGCTATCACACCAACGCCATCAGCACGGTCGAGGTGCTGCAAGAGCTGATCGACATGGCCAAGGAACTCCGCGCCGCCCAGGCCCGGGGCGAGGAGGAAGGCCTGAGCGAGGATGAACGCGCGTTCTACGACGCGCTAGCCGAGAACCAGAGCGCGGTGGAGGTGATGGGCAGCGATGAACTCAAAGTGATCGCCCACGAGCTGCTGGTGAAGCTGCAAGGCAACATCACGGTGGATTGGGCGCATCGGGAGAACGCGCGGGCCAAGATGCGCGTGCTGGTAAAGCGCATCCTGAACAGATACGGCTATCCGCCGGACCTGCAGGCCGCCGCCGTGCAGACGGTGTTGGCGCAGGCTGAGGTGTGGTCGGAGCGGTGGGCGGGGTGAGTTGTGCGCGGGCCTTTTTCGCCCACAGCCAGGGAATCGGTGGAATTCAACCGGTCCGCCTGAAAATGTCAATGTCGAATTTCAGGCGCTCATCGAACTCCGATAATGGAGGGTGGCATGCTTGAACACGATTGGGAACAACTGGCTCGACAGTACCATGCATACGTCGAATCTGATGGGTCTGGGTTCCGAAGGGCAGCGCGCGCTCAACAGTCGATGTGGCGTGAATCCAGAGGGTTACCTATTGGAGAACACCGGGGGAGCCCCCTTGGGTCACGCTTGCCTGTGGACTATGCCAAGGAGACCCTCGCCAATTACCTGACACCAACGATTCAAAGGATTGTTCGGGGTGAGCTAGCATCGTCTTCGACTGAACGGCTATTCGCTACCCCCGAATCTACAACGACCTTCTTTCCAGCCAGCCACTTTGCTTCAACCTGTTCGGCGAGTTTAAGGCGAACCTTGACCTTGCCACGGCCGCGCTCAAAATGCTCCGCCCTGACGCTGTCAAGGCGGTACGAGCGGTCGAGTTCGAGTATTCTCCTGGCCGAAGTGACGCACGTTTCACCGACGACCGCTCAGCTTTTGACGTTTTCGTCGAATACGAGGCTCCTGACGGGGCCCTTGGGTTCTTTGGAATCGAGGTGAAGTATCACGAAAACCTCAAGGACGCCCCAGCACCCCATCGCGCCAGATACGACCAGGTCGCCGCAGCGATGGCATGCTTCCGCTCAGAGGCCTTTCCCGCTCTTCAGGTATCACCCCTGCAACAGATCTGGCGGGATCACCTGCTGGCAGGGAGCATGCAACAGGAGCTTGACTACCGAGAAGGTGTTTTTGTGTTTCTGTACCCGGCAGCCAACGTCCACTGTCGGTCTGCGGTGCAGAGGTATCGCGACACCCTGAAGGACCGGCGCTCTTTCGAAACCTGGACGCTGGAAGAGGTTATCGGAGTTCTCAGTGTCATCACCCCGGACCCTTGGGTGCGCGACTTTCGCAAGAGGTATTTGGACTTCGTTGTTGACGTGGGGGACTAACAATCGCAAGCACTCGGGACATCGATGGGTTCGACGCTGACGCATTTCGTGACGCACGCCTGACCCAGTAAAGCGATTAGCGACCCGTACATGCCGCACCCCGCTAGAGTGGCCAGCCGAATCAAAACCGGAGCCAAACAGCACCCGCCCATGTCCAACCATACCTTCTCCGAAGCCGAACGCGCGGCCGTCTACAAAGCCATCTTCAGCCGCCGTGACGTGCGCCGCGAGTTCCTGCCCGAGCCCATCCCGGAGGACGTGCTGACCCGCCTCCTCAGCGCCGCGCATCATGCGCCGAGCGTCGGCTTCATGCAGCCCTGGGACTTCATCCTGGTGCGCGACCTTGGCATTCGCGAGCAGATCAAGGCAGCCCGGCTGCGGTCATCAGGATCACTATTGCTCGCATGGGTCCACCAGTGCTGCATCGTCGTCTTGAGCATTGGCGCTAAGGTGGGGTGCGTCGCGTTCGCTTCGAGTGGCACAGCGAGGGGACAAGCGCGCGTTATGGAGCGCGGCCAATGCCGCGCTTGGGAGTGGTTGGTTGGCTGGGTTAGTGGTGTTGGCTTCGCCTCAGAGGCCGATCAGCTCGGCACCAATGCCGCGTTGCTGCAGACTGTGAAGAATTTCGCTTGGCTTGGTCGCCTGCGCGTCAAAGTCGACAACCATCAGATGGCGAGCACGCTCGTTGATGCAGGCGCCGATCACGCCTGGACTTTCGCCCGTCTCACGCAGGAGGCGATTGAGCGTCTGGTCGTCGAAGGTTTCGTCGATATGGATCAGGACGTCGCCGTTGTACATGGGTCGCTCCGGTGGTTAGTGGCATCCGGCTTCACACTGCGTCGGATAACCAGGGTTTAGCTCATGGCTGCGATCCTGCAACGGTACAGTTTGCGAGGAAATCGCGGCGCTTGCGGCAACGCTAGCCTCGGCTTAGCGCTGCGCGTCCGGCCTGCTATGCTGAGACATCATCTTCGCCAGCCAGTCGGCCGAGCGTCGACAACGCCGCCTCGGTCAGCGGCGACCAGGACACAGCACAGTTCAGCCGCAGGCAGTGGCGGTAGCCACCGTGGCTCGAGAACATCGGCCCAGGCGCAATGCTGATGCCGGCGGCGAGCGCGTGCTCTTGCAGGGCGAGCGCATCGGCGCCTTTCGGCAGCTCTACCCAAACGACGAAGCCGCCGCCGGGCCGTGTCACTCGGGTGCCAGCCGGGAACTGGCGTCCCACAGCGTCGATCACCCGCCGCACCTGCAGTCGGTAACGGCGCTGCGTCGTGTGCAGGAAACGCTCGTAGCCGCCGCGTTCGAGGTAGTCGGCGACGGCCAGCGACGTCAGGGTCGGCGTCGCCTGGCTAGAGGCGTACTTCAGATAGGTGAAGCGTTCGCGGTAGCGTCCCGGTGCTGCCCAGCCCAACCGCAGCCCAGAGCCCAGGGTCTTCGAGAACGAGCCACAGTAGAGCACCTCGCCCTGGGTGTCGTAGGCCTTGGCCGCCCAGGGGCGCTGATGGTCGAACGCCAATTCTCCGAAGACATCGTCTTCGATCAGCGCTACACCCTGCGCTTGCAGCAGGCTCACCAGCTTGGCCTTGCGTGGCTCCGGGGTCAGGTGGCCGAGCGGGTTGCCGAAATTCGGCATCATCACGCAGGCCCTGATCGGCCACTGCGTCAGGGCGCGCGCGAGCGACTCGGGACACAGCCCCGTCTGCGGATCAGTCGCGATCTCGAGCGCGCGCATGCCCTGCGACTCGATCGCCTGGAGGATGCCGTAGAAGGTCGGCGACTCGATCGCAATCACATCGCCCGGCTGCGCGACGGTGCGCAGGCTCAGCACTAGCGCCTCCTGACAGCCACTGGTGACGACGATCTCATCCGGGCCGAGCTGGCAACCGGCCTGGGCCATGCGCCGGGCGATCTGCACGCGCAGCTCCGGCGCGCCGGGTGGGAAGTCGTAGTCTGCGACCCGCTCGCGCTGGGCGCGCCGCACGCGCGCGGCGCTGCGCTCGAGCGCCGCCATCGGCAGGAAGCTGGCATTCGGTACCGCAGCGCCGAACGGCAATAGCGCCGGGTCGTTATGCGCCTGAACCAACGCCAACACCCGCTCCTGCCCCTGGATCAGCGCCGGCCCGTCCGCCGGTGTGCCGACCTCCGGGCGTGCCGGTCCCTGATCGAGCCGATCGGCGACATAGTGCCCGGACCGGGGCTGGGCGATCAGCAATCCCTGCGCCTCGAGCAGTGCACAGGCCGAAACCACGGTGCCGACGCTGACGCTGAACTGGCGGCTGAGCTTGCGCAAGCCGGGCAGCCGAGCGCCGGACGAGAAGGTCCCTTGCTCGATCAATGTCGCCAGCCGCGCGGCGATGTCCTCGTAGAGAAGGTTGGTCATCACCAAACTGTACCACTTGAGATCGCCGGCAACTGCATCTGTATCCCTCGCGCCAAGGCCGGTAGGCTGGTCAGCGTTCATCAAGCACAAGCAACCGCGAGGAGATCGCCATGTCCGCCGTACTCAACCTCAACCGAGGCAATCAGCAGCAGCAATACACCTCCACCTTCGCCGAGCACTGGGATGACCTGGTCGGCTGGGAGGCGCGCCTGGCGCGCGAGGGCCACTTCTACGCCCGGCTGCTGAAGGCGCAGGGCTGTCATAAGGTGGCCGACATCGCCACCGGCACCGGCGTCAACGCCGTCGGCCTCGCCCAAGCCGGCTTCGAGGTCACCGCCACCGACGGCTCCGAGAATATGCTCGCCAAGGCGCGCGAGAATGCCGCTGCCCGTGGTATTCACTTCGCCGACAGCAAGGTCGCCGACTGGCTCCACTTAGACGAGGCGCTCGGCCACGAGCAGTTCGATGCCATCGTCTGCCTAGGCAACTCCTTCACCCATTTGTTCGACCACGAGGATCGCCGCGATGCCCTGCGTGCCATCCACCGGGTATTGCGCCCGGGCGGCATGCTGGTGATCGACCAGCGTAACTACGACCGCATGCTCGACCACGGCTACGACTCCAAGCACGAACTCTGCTACACCGGCGATGGCGTCAAGGTCGGCCCGATCGAGCTGAATCCGCGCCTGGCCAAGTTCGAGTACCGCTTCGAAAATGGCTCCGTGTTCCAGCTCAACATGTATCCGCTGCGCCAGGCTTACCTGACCCATCTGCTCGAGGACGCCGGCTTCGTCAACGTCGAGCGCTTTGGCGATCTGCAGCGCCCCTACGACCCACAGGCCGTCGACTTCGTGCAGCAGGTCGCGTTCAAGGCTGCCTGAGCCATCCCCGGGATGGGGCTGACGTGGCTGACGAGGCTGGGGCGTCGCCCCTGGCTGCCGACTGCCTTGTCTCCAGCGAGGAATCGGCTATCTTTGTTTGGGTGTCCTTAAGAACCTTGCCCAGGAGCGCCCAGACTTGTACTGCTCAATTCGTCGCTACCAGCTCATCAAGGGAACGCCAGACCTCGTACGCGAAAAGGTGGGTACCACCTTCATGCCGCGCATCAAAGCCCTCGACGGCTTCGTCAGCTACTCCGTCATCGTCACCGGGCTCGGTGGCGACGGACTGCCGGGTATCGTGACCGTGAGCGTGTTCGATACTCCCGAGCAGGCCAAGGCATCGAGCAAGCTCGCCGCCGACTGGGCGCGTGAGATGAGCCCGTTCTTCTCGCTGGAGAAGCTCGGCGAGGAGTCCGGGCGGATCGCCTGCCAAGCGGAAGCGGATTAGCCAGCCGTGCCCTGGAGCCGATCGGCCGCGCTGTCGGTGTCTCTATCGTGTCCTCACCAGAACGGCCAGTAAGAGACATCGCGCCTTCGATTGCGGTCGACGCGAATACTCTGGACCGGGACGCATTTGCCCACCTCTCCGGATCACAGGTACTGTCACAGTGAGCACTAGAAATCTGCAACGATCGATGCTGTCTGCGGCCCTCGTCCTTCTTTGCTGGTCGGCGCTGTCCCTGGCGGATCCACCGCCTGGGTGGACCTTCCACCCGTATGACGAGGCTCTCAAGCTGGCGCAACAGGAGCAACGCAGGGTCTTCCTATACGTCGGCCGCCACGGCTGTCCGTCCTGCGAAAAGACCAATCGCGAGAGCTTCACGGACCCTCGGGTCGTCGAGCGCTACAACGCCAACTATGTGCTGGCCTATGTGGACGCCGAGAGCGGTGAACGCTTGCGTTTGCCCGGCGGCGAGCGCATTACCGAAATGGAACTCGGGGTGCGGCTCGGGGTCATTGGCACCCCTTCCTTCTATTTCCTGGAGCCCGATGGCGAGCCGATCAGCCGAACACCCGGCTACCAAAGCGCCGACGAGCTTCTGCTGCTCGACGGTTATGTGGGCGGTGATCATTTCCGGCACCAGACTTTTGCTGACTTCAAGGCGGCTGAGTCGTGATCCGCTCACTCTTATCGGCTGCTCTCCTGGTGCCGGCCGCCGTACTGGCCCAGCCTTGGTCGTTCGCTGATCCGATTGGGCTCGCCGGTTCCCCGGACAGCGGCAACTATCACCACCTGGATGGTGCCGGACGCCGACATATTGCGACGTCGCAGAATGAGGTCGCCGTTGCTTGGGAGGATGACCGAACGGGCTCGCCCCAAGTCTATCTGGCCGTCACGCCGAACGGTGCAGACGGCTTTCCGCCCGCCCAGCGTCTGAGCGAGGGCGATGAGGCCTACGAACCGGCCTTGGTCGCGATCGACGAAGGCCGATGGGTGGCTGCGTGGGAGCAAGACGGCACCATAAGGGCCCGGCTCATCGACGCGTCGGGACTTGGTCCGATCGCCGAGCTAGCGCCGAAGCACAGCTTTCAGGTGACCCTGGCAAGCAACGGCACTGGCCGACTGGTTGCGGTTTGGGCGCGCGGGCAGGCCAGCGGTCAGCTGATCCAGGCGGCCGAGCTTCAGGTCGATGGCCGCACTGTTGCGCTAGCGGAGACACCGGTGACTGTGGCCCCAGTCGAGGATCATCCCTACCAAGCCTATCCGAGCGCCGTCTGGACCCCAGACGGCCGCCTGGTCGTCGCCTGGGAAGATCGCCGCGCCGGTCACACCCGGCTCCTCTTCAGCAGCCGCGCACTGGGGCAAGACTTCGCACGACCGGGCCAGCTCAACGCATTCCGCCAACCCACCTCGGAGGATGGCAAGCCAGTGCAGCTCGGCACCGGGGCCATGCGCGTCGTGCTCGCGTCGGACGGCAAGGGCTTGGTGCGCGCGGTCTGGCTCGACAAGCGCAATGCGTCCTCGGGCTATGCGATCTGGGGCGCGGTCAGCGACGACGGTGGCCGCAGCTTCGGGCCGAATCAGGTCGTCCAGGATGAATACGGCGCCGACGTCGCCCAGTGGCATGCAGCCCTCACCGGCGCCAGTAACGGTTTTGTCGCCGCGTGGGACGACCCCCGGGAGGTCTGGAGCGACCCCGACGAGACCGGAGACATTCTGATCTCTTGGAACCAAGGCGGTGACTGGAGCGCAGACCTCGTGGTCCCTGGTGCCTCCGGTGACGGCTACCAGGGCAGCCCGGCTGTCGCCCTCGACCCGAAGGGCGTACTCCATCTCGTCTGGATCGAGCGTGCAGACCTGAGATCGCCGACAAGCCTGCGGTACCTGCGGGCCGAGCCTGCGGGCGACCCAGCCGACTGAGGGCGGCGCCAGTCGGACTGCTGCTTCCACGAGAAGAGCGCATTGGCAAGCTGCCAGCTCGTCGGCGTTCGGCCTATCACTTCGTCGAACGCTCACACCTGACCATAGTCATCGCGGCCACCTAACCAGCGCCGGATCAGCGGCTCGACATGCTCGGGCCAGTGCGCGAGCAGTTGGTCAGCCGCCTGCCGCGCGGCGCTTGTCAGCGCACTGTCGCGCATCGGATCGGCGAGCCGGAATTGCATGGCGCCGGCCTGGCGAGTCCCTAACACCTCGCCGGCGCCACGCATGCGCAGATCGGCCTCGGCGATGCGAAAACCGCTCGACTCGCGGCGCAGGATCGCGAGCCGTTCGCGCGCCGCGCGCGTCAAGGGCGGGCGATACATCAGCACACAGGCGCTCTCGATCGCGCTCCGGCCAACGCGCCCGCGCAACTGATGCAGTTGCGCCAGCCCCAGCCGCTCGGGATTTTCGATGATCATCAGGCTCGCGTTGGGCACATCGACACCGACCTCGATCACCGTCGTTGCCACCAGCAGATCCAATTCGCCGGCCTTGAACGCCGCCATCACCGGCGCCCGCTCTTGGGCCTTGATGCGACCATGCACCAAGCCAATGCGCAGCCCTGGCAGACGCTCGCGCAGATCGGCGGCCGCATCCTCGGCGGCCTGCGCCTGAAGCGCATCGGACTCCTCGACCAGAGTACAGACCCAATAGGCCTGACGACCCGCGCGGCAACTCGCCTGCACGCGCTCGATGACTTCGTCGCGGCGCGTCTCCGGCAGCGCCACGGTAGCAATCGGCCGGCGACCTGGCGGCAACTCGTCGATCTCGGAGAGATCCAGGTCGCCATAGACCGACATCGCCAGCGAGCGCGGGATCGGGGTCGCGGTCATGATCAGCTGATGCGGGATGCGCCCTTCGCGCTCGCCCTTTTCGCGCAGACTCAGGCGCTGATGCACGCCGAAGCGGTGTTGTTCGTCGATGATCACCAATCCCAGTTCGGCGAAACGCACCTCGGCCTGGAACAACGCATGGGTGCCGACCACCACCCGCGCCTTCCCGGCCGCGATGCGCTCCAGGATCGCCGCCCGCTCGCTACCGGTATGCCGTCCGGAGAGCCAGGCCAGCTCGATGTCGAGCGGCGCCAGCCACATCCGCAAACTCTGCAGATGCTGCTCGGAGAGCAACTCGGTCGGCGCCATCAGCGCCACCTGATGCCCAGCCTCGATCACCTGTAGCGCGGCCAGCGCGGCGACCACGGTCTTGCCGGAACCGACATCGCCGAGCAGCAGGCGCATCATCGGGCGCGACTGCTCCATGTCCGCGCCGATCTCAGCGATCACCCGCTGCTGGGCGCCCGTGAGCGCGAACGGCAGCCGTGCCTGCAGCCGCGCGCGCAGCCTGCCATCGCCGCTGAGCACCGGCGCGCGCTGGGCGCTGCGCGCGCGGCGCAGACGGCGCAAGGCCAACTGATGGGCCAGCATCTCATCGAAGGCTAGGCGCAAGAAGGCGGGATGGCTGCGCTCGAGCAACGCGTCCGTCAGCTCGGCGCCGGCATCGGCCGGCGGTCGGTGCAACAAGAACAGGGCATCGACCAGCGCGGGCAGCTGTAATGACGCCGTCAGGCTGGCGGGAATCCAATCCTGGAGCGCGCTCGGGTCACGCCGCAGCGACTTGAGCACCTGGTCGGTCAGCGCGCGCAGGCTGGCCTGCTGCAGCCCTTCCGTTGCCGGATAAATCGGTGTCAGCCGTCGCTCTGCGGCCGCATCAGCCACCGCGCCGGCTTCCGTGCTGGTGTCAGCGCTGGTTTCCGGACTCATCGCTGAACCAGCCACCGCGTTATCCTCTGGGTTGGCCTCCGAACTGGTTTCCTGGCCAGTCGTCGAATCGGTCGTCCAGTCAACCGCCAAGCCCATTGCCAGATCAGCGCCCCCCTCCAGCACCCGCAGCTCCGGATGCACCATCTCCAGCATCTGAGGCCCTTGCCGCACCTCGCCGAAGCAGCGCAGACGCCGGCCGGGGCGCATCGCATCGACCTGGGCACGGGTGAAATAGAAGAAGCGCAGCAGTAGGGCGCCACGGCCATCATCGATGCGGACCTTGAGCGAGCGCCGCCGACCGTGCGCGATCTGGGCATCGACCACCTCGCCCTCGACCAAGACTTCTTCGTTGACCACCAACTCGGCGAGCGGCCGCAGTCGGGTGCGGTTCTGATAGCGCAGCGGCAGATGGAAGAGCAGATCCTGCAGCGTCAGGATACCGAGCCGCTGCAACCGCTTGGAGATGTGCGGCCCAACGCCCTTGAGCCGTTCGACCGGAGTCTGGTCCAAGCCCGCGCTTAATTCAGCCACTCGGTCACTCAGCCGGTCAATCTGAGGTGTTGGCGGCGAATCCAGGCGGATCGCTCACCCGCAGGCTGGGCTGCTCGAGACCACGCCGCGCGCGCAGTGCCTCGGCGAGCTGATGCACGGTCATGGCGTAATAGGTACTGTGGTTGTAGCGGGTGATGACATAGAAATTCTCGAAGCCAACCCAGTACTCGAGCCCCCCAGCCGCATCCAGTCGCAACAGACTGACCTGGCGATCATCGGCAAGCGCCACCGCAGGCTGAATCCCTTTCGCGTTGAGATTCGCTACCGAATAACGGGTCTTGAAGCCGGTCTCAGTCGACCAAGGCAGACCCGCGCCGCCGCTCGCGCGGACAGCCACCGCAGCGCCCGACCGCCAACCATGCGCTTGGAAATAATGGGCCACGCTGCCAATGACATCCTCCGGATCCCAGAGGTCGCGGCGGCCATCGCCATTGAAATCCACCGCGTAATCACGCCAGCTCGACGGCATGAACTGCCCGAGCCCCATGGCGCCGGCAAAGGAGCCGACCGGCTGCAGCGGATCGAGGCCCTGATCCTCAACCTTGAGCAGATACTCAGCAAGTTCTTGCTGGAAGTAATCGGCACGACGCGGATAGTCGAAGGCGAGGGTCGCGAGCGCATCCATGATCCGATGCGTGCCCATGAAACCGCCCCAACGCGTCTCGATACCGATGATGGCGACGATGTACTCTGGAGGAACCCCGTATTGCTTCGAAGCGCGCTCCAGGGTGCTGGCATGGCGGGTCCAAAAGGCGCTGCCCCTGGTGAGCATTGCCGGGGTGATATGCCGGGCGCGGTAGCGGGTCCAGGCACCGGTTGGGCCCGAGGCTGGTCGCCATTGCCGATCCATGTACTTGATAATCGATGGATCGTGGCGTGTGCGCTCAAAGGTGCGCACCAGTTGGTCGCGATCCAGCCCCCTGGCCTGCATCTGCTCGATGAAACGCGCGACATCGTCGCGACCGGCGTAGTCGCCGCGTGCGACTCGGCTCGCTGCGCTCGAGTGCGCGGTTGGACCCATGGTTGGGTGCACCGAGGCCTCCGCCTGCTGAGCCGGCTGGGAGGCACAGGCACCGAGACCGAAGGCCATACAGAGCGCGGCGATCAGGGGCGGGTGAGGCATCAATCTCGGAGGCTCCGCGTCAGTCGTCACTATCGAGGACCATGATCGCATCCATCTCGATCTCGGCGCCTTTTGGCAGCGCCGCGACCCCAATCGCCGCGCGCGCCGGATAGGGCTCGGCAAAGGTCTCGGCCATGATCTCGTTGACCTGGGGGAAGTGCGCCAGATCGGTCAGGAAGATGTTGAGCTTGACGATCGCCCCGAGCCCGCCGCCAGCGGCCTCGGCCACTGCGGAGAGGTTGCTGAACACCTGCCGTGCCTGGAGCTGGATATCGCCCGTCACCAGCTCCCCGGTGTCCGGCACCAGCGGGATCTGGCCGGACAGGTACACGGTATCGCCCGCCCGCACCGCTTGGGAATAGGGACCGATCGCGGCCGGCGCCTGTTCGCTCTGGATGATCTGCTTGGCCATAAAGGCGTCTCCTTCTCGTCAGTCAGTCGGTCGGGGCGAGTCGCCCGCTGCTAGATGTGGCGAGTATAGCGGACCAAACAGCAAAGGCCGACATAGCAGCGGTTGGGGCCTGGCCCGCTCGCGGGCGTCGGGCGGCTTACCCGGGTTTCGGAGTTAGCGGAACAGCGCTTGCCACCAGCGCCGGCGCCCTTTCGGCACCAGTTGGGTCGCAGGCAGATCGACCGGCGGCAATTTGCTCATCACCCAGCCCGGCAGCGGTGGATTGTTGCTAGCGCCGCAGACCACCCCCAAATTGTTGGGATCGTAGATCTTGACCAGGCTCGGCACGCGCGGATCATCCGCATAGACGATGCCGCACAAGCGCTCATTGTGCTCGCGGCGCAGCAGGGCATCGATCTCGTCGATGAAGCGCTCGACCGTCGCCGCATCGGCCGGCGTCTCTGGCGGCGGCTCGCCGATCGCATACAGATACCAACCGCCCTTGGCATCGGCGCACAACCGCAGCCAGAGCGCATCCAGATCGCTCCAGCGCAGCGCCGAGGTGAAGCTGCCGCGAAAGGCGCTCAGGAACGCACGCGACTCGGGCACTGGTGGGCTGTGGTCGTTCGACTGCTGGGTCATGATGTCATCGTGATTCTCATCCACCGCAGCGGCCCGCTGACCGTGCCGCCAAGATTGGTATAGTCGCAGTTCAGCCAAGCCACCCGCAAACAAGATGAGCACCCTTTATCAGTCCGACCTCAGCGAACTGCCGCTCCTGAATCGCGGCAAGGTCCGCGACATCTACGCCGCCGGCGATGAGCACCTGCTGATTGTCACCAGCGATCGCCTCTCCGCCTTCGACGTGGTGCTGCCACAGCCGATCCCCGGCAAGGGCGAGGTGCTCAGCCGCGTCAGCCGCTTCTGGCTCGAGCGCACCGCGCGCCTCGTTCCCAACCAGCTCAGCGAGCTGTCGGTCGAGACCTTCGTCACCGATCCCGAACAGCGCCGCATGCTCGGCGAGCGCGCCCTGGTGGTACGCAAGCTCGATCCACTGCCGATCGAGGCCATCGTGCGCGGCTACCTGATCGGCTCGGGCTGGAAAGACTACCAGGCCAGCGGCGCGGTCAGCGGCATCGCGCTGCCGCCCGGTCTGCGCCAAGCCGATCGCCTGCCGGAGCCGATCTTCACTCCCTCGACCAAGGCCGCCATCGGCGATCATGACGAGAACATCGACTTCGCCGGCGCTGTCGATCGCATCGGCGCCGAACTCGCCGAGCAGGTGCGCGCGCTCAGCCTGCGCCTCTACCAAGAGAGCGCCGCCTACGCCCTTGAGCGCGGCATCATCATCGCCGACACCAAGTTTGAATTCGGCCTCGACGCCGACGGCCGGCTGCACCTGATCGACGAGGTGCTGACCCCGGATTCCTCGCGCTTCTGGCCGGTCGACCAATATCAGCCGGGCACCAGCCCGCCGAGCTTCGACAAGCAATTCGTCCGGGATTACCTGGAGACCCTGGACTGGGACAAGACCCCGCCCGGCCCGATGCTGCCAGAGCGTATCATTGCTCAAACCGCCGCCAAGTATGCCGAGGCCGAACGGCGGCTGACAGGATGAGAAAAAAGGCAATGTGATCCATGTCCCGCAACGGTCGTGACCGGATAGACCCCAGTCGGCGTCCCAGCCAAGCGCTTGAGAGGAACACTGAACCCCATCGAGCCAACGGCAGTGGCCACCGGCCGCCCCAGATTGAGGTCGTCACCCGTGATGGAGCGAACGAGCGACCACCACCGCCCGCACGGCCGAGGTGGTCCTACCTCGTTTGGTTTTTCGCCGCTTTTACAGTGATCGCGGCACCGGCGAGCCTGTGGAATTTCAACCGCCCGCCCGTCTATCGCGCCGCCGCCACGGTACTGACGATCGTTCCCGAGGAACGCAGCGGCGTCGGCGCCGCCGTGGCCGACACACAGCATGTCACCATTCAGCGCAGCATGCTGCTCGGTCGCAGTCTCTTAGAAGACACGCTGACACGGCTGCGCAACGCATTACGGAGCGACGCGAACGCCGGACTTCATCCAGACATCACGGCACTGACAGCGGATGACCTCTTGTCGATACTGGAAGTGTCCCTGGTGCCTCAAACCAACCTGGTGGAGTTGAGCGCCACCGGCGCCGAGCCTTCGTTGCTGGCCCACCTCGTCAACCACTGGCTCGCCGCCTACCAAGCCCTACGCGAGCGCGAGATCGAGACCCAGCTCGGAGATCGCCTCGAGAAGCTCGACGAACGCGCCCGCCTGCTGGAAGAACGCATCCAAGCAACGCGCAAGATACTGGATGAGTTTCGGGCACGTTTCGACATCGTGACCTTGGGGCGCGACAGCAACGACGCACTCAAGCGCCTGAATAGGCTACAGGAAGCATTAGGCGACGCCGAGGATGCCTCGATGACGGCCCGAGCGCATCTCGAGTCCCTGGAAAGCACGGCCACCGTTGGCAGGCGAGCACTGCCCGAACGATACGCGAACGAACTCTCGAACCTGCATCAGCGCGCAGAGCAGGCGCGTGCGCAGGCCGGTCAACTGCGCGAGCGTTTCACCGAACTCTTCATCCAGAAAGACCCGAACAAGCGCCGGATCATCGAGCGTCTCGAATCGCTCGAGACGCGCATCGATGAGGTCGAGCGCGAAGGGCGTCAGCAGGCCTTAGCGGCGGCCCGGGAGGCGGCGGACCTGGCCAACCGCCGTGTGCTCGAGTTGCGCCGTGAGTTGAACGAGCAGAAGGCGCGGGCATCGACGTTCTCGTCTGGCTTCGCCGAATTCGAGGATCTACAACAGGACTTGGTCAGCCTGGAGGAGATGCAGCGCGAGGTCGAATCGCAGCGGACGAACCTGCAAACCACATCACTCGCCAGCTACCCGCAGATCGAGATCATCGAGCCGGCCTTCGCGCCACGCGATCCGGTCAGCCCTGACTATGAACGAGATCTGGGTCTGACACTGGCTGCGGCGACCGCCGTGGGACTGATCACGGTGCTCATTCTGATGTGGTTCGACGCCAAGGCTCGGGGCGCGCGGTCGTCCTTGCCAGTCACCGGCGTGCGCATCTGGGGGCCCGAAACCAACAGCGCCGATGCCGAAGCGCGGCTACCGAGGCGTGAACACACGGGCGCACTGAGCGCTCCCGCTTCAAGCTCGGCGGCCCAACCAGTGCTGCCCGACGCCCCTAGATCGGATACACCTGGGCCCAATGCGTCCGCACCGGATGCCTCCACGCCCGAGGCATCCATTCAGGTGCCACGACAACTGATGATCGGTGAAGTCGAGGCCCTGTGGCAGTTGGCCGATGCCAACGAGCGTCAGCTGATCGGGCTCTTGCTGTGCGGTGTCCAACTGGACGAAGCGGCCGCGTTGACACACGACCATTTCGCCCTTACCGATGGCGATCTACATCTCGATCTCGGTACCCGCGTGCTGACGTTGCCGCCGCGTTTGCGCGCCCTGTTCACCAATGGGTTCACCGATGGGTTCGCCGATGCCGATCCGCTGCCGACCTGGGAGGGCCAAGACCGTGCCGCCTTCGAGGATCTGACGCATCGCCTGAGCCTGCTTGCCGCCGATGCGGGCATCGCCCACGCCAGCGAGGTCAACGCCGCGACGCTGCGCGATACCTACCTCATGTACCTGGTGCGCCAGGGCGCGCGCCTGACGCGACTCAGCCAGGTCGCCGGCCCGATGAGCGGTGCCGACACCCTGCGTTTCGCGCCCTACTCCCCAGCCGGCGCGGCGCGCTCGCTGGATGAGCTGGATCTCACCTACCCGGTATTGGCTTGATCAGCATTGTGACGACGCTCGATCTGATCGAGTCGGCAGTACAGGCAGCGCCGACAGGACCATAATCAGCACGTCTGCGATAGTGCCCAAGATACCCAGAAAGCATCATGCGGCCCAAGATACCCTCCCCTGTCACCGCTCAACGTCCCGGCGCCGCACGGTCGCTTGCGAATCGGCGCGGCAGCAGCGGTAACGCGCGCGCTGACGATGACAACAACAGTCAGATTGGCCTTTCCCGCAACACGGGGAACACGGGCAACGCGGCTTCAGGGCACCGACCGAACCCATCGAGCCAGCGCCCCAAGCTCGGCCTACTGCTGGCGGCAACCGGGCTGATCGCGGGCGGATGGTGGTTTTTCGATCTTCCTTGGCCCCTGAACATCGGCTGGGCGCCTAACGCGCGCGAAGTAGCACTCACGCAACGCGCGGTCGAGCTGGATCTCGCCGCCTTCGAGCAGGCCGAGCGCATCGATACCGAAGCCGCCTACCGCGCTTATCTGGCCCATTGCCAGGTCACCGGTTGTGCCCATCGCACGCGGGCCGTACAACGCCTCGCGGTCTTGCGCGAAGCCGCCGCGCAAGGCAGCCCCATCGCTCCTGCGCGGCCCGAAGCGGTCGATCTGGAGGCCTTTGAGCAAGCGGCGGACCTCGATACCGAGGCCGCCTACCGCGCCTATCTGGACGCCTGTCAGCCCCAGGGTTGCGCCTATCGCCTCCAGGCCGAGCAGCGCCTGCGGGCGTTACGGACAGCGGCCGCGCAGGCGGCCCAGGCCGCTGAACTGGCGCAATCCGCCGCCGAACTGGCACAACGCGAACACGCCCTCACACGGATCAAGGCCGAACTGGACCAAGTCGCCTTTGCCCAAGCCGAGCAAGCCGATGATGAAGCCGCTTACCAAGCCTATTTGGACCAGTGTGAAGGCACCGGCTGCGGCTTCCGCGCGCAGGCCGAGACGCGCCTCGCGCAACGTGCCGAGCAGGCGCGTCGTTTCGCCCAAACCCCCGAGATGGTGGCCCTGAAAGCGGGCTGCTTCGAGATGGGCAGCCTCCCGAACGAGAGCGGCAGCCGGGATGAAGCACAGCACAAAGTCTGCGTTGATGCCTTCAAGATCGGCAAATACGAGGTCACTTTCAGTCAGTACGATCGCTTTGCCCAGGCCACGGATCGACAGCCACCCAGTGATGAAGGCTGGGGGCGCGGCAATCGACCGGTGATCAATGTCAGCTGGGAGGACGCAAGCGCCTATGCCGACTGGCTCTCGGAGACGACTGGCCAAGCCTACCGCCTACCGACCGAAGCGGAATGGGAATACGCCGCTCGCGCCGGCACCGAGACCGCCGCCTACTGGGGCGCAAAGACACACGAGGCCTGTACCTACGCTAATGTTCACGACCAGACCTCGGCGCGCGACAATGGCTTCTCCTGGCCCCATCATGCCTGCAACGACGGCTATGCCCAGACCGCGCCGGTCGGTCAGTTCCAGGCGAATGCCTGGGGACTGCACGACATGCTGGGCAACGTGTGGGAGTGGACCTGTTCGGCCTATGGCCCTGATTATGAAGGGGCGGAGCAGCGGTGCTCGAGCCCGAACCATGCCGGCTCGCGCACGATTCGCGGCAGTTCCTGGCACGGTCAGGCTGGGCTGGTGCGAGCTGCGATCCGACGCGCGATCCTACCTTGGAACGGTTATGGCGGACTCGGCTTTCGAGTGGCCCAGGATTAGGCAGCCAAGAGTAGAGAGAGAGTACTGCCACAAGGTGGGCAAAAACGACTGCCGATCAAAATTAGATGAAGGGCAGCTCTGCTCGCGCGGCGGTAACTGCAAGTCCAACTGCTGCAAACCATGGATTGGGACCGGTTTTCTACCGTCCTGCCGCCCTGCAGACAAGTGTTGAGGTCGACTCCCTGCCGACTGAAGCGAGTGTCTGGTGCCAGGGGAATGGCCCCTGGCAGGGAAAACAAGAGCAGGAAAAACCGGCACAGTGCGGCCTCGCAAGGCCGCGCCTTCTGCAGATGAAAGTCCCGCCTGGGTAATCGTGAGCCGCCTGCGTGAGGCTTCTGCGAATTGCGCGGGGATGGCGGACCAGGATTGAGGCGAATTACCTTCAAGGACTACGCAAAGGACGCCTTGGGGGTTGCGCTGATCGGCTTCTGAGGCGGGCGCACACGACGGGCCAAGTGCGGCGCGGGCGTGCGCATCACCATCGCGCTCGCGCGGGTCGCACACCCTCGAAGCGCACGAGCCCCGCCCTCACTCTAGCGCCAACCTTAGAGACGACCTGACAGCGTTGGCGGATACCTATGCGAGCCACCCGGACCTTGATCCTAGCGGCGGCTTGCCTGCTGCTTACGTTCCATCCTGCCCTAGCCGATGGGCTACGCCTGATGACCTGGAACATCGAAGGCGGCGAGCAGCCGCCGCGGGTGATCGCCGAGCGCGTCGCGGGCGCGCTGGCCGAGACCGGCCCGGTCGAGGTCCTGGTGTTGCAGGAGGTGATCGACGAGGCGCAGGTCGCGGCCGCCGCTGAGGCGGGCGGTTTCGCGCACTGGGCGATGAGCGACTTCTCGCCACCGGTCGGGATCACTGGCGCCTGGTTCAAATCGCTCGAGGTCGCGGTGCTCAGCCGGGTGCCGATCGAGACCGTCTCCGAGTGGGACCTGACCGGGCGCGAGCCGGCCGGTGACGGCTACGCGCCGCGCGTCTCGGATGACGGCGTGCCGCGCCGCGAACTGGCGATCACGGTCGACACCGGCGATCCGCCGCCCTCGCGCGGCTTCCTGCGCGCCGATCTGGCCGAGGGGCTGAGCATCTACGCGGTGCACTGGAAGTCCTCCCGAGGTCGCGACTGCAACGCCGAGCTGGACTCGACCTATGTCGCGCGCCACTTCCCCGGCGGAGCGGTCGATCACATCCTGGTGGTCGGTCCCGAGGCTGACGGCTTCGGGGACGCGAGCACGCCGCCGCTCAGCGGCCGACGCTGGCAGGGCTCGGATCATCGCCCGGTTTTGACGACCGGATCACAGACAGCGGCGCCCGGTCTGTGATGCACTCGCCGCCGCCGCACGCCGCCGGCAGGTCGCTCGGCGCCCGGCTTCGGAGGACCTCACCATGGACCCAGTTTCAGCACTGCTCGCCGGCTTCCTGCAAAGCGCCGGCGAGACCCTCTCGCAGGCCGCCATCGACGGCATCAACGCCGAGCCCGAGACCGTGATCGTCGACTACCAAGACCAGCGTATCCGCTTCACGCACCAACCCTGGGGCATCCGCCCCGAGAGCGTCTGCGCTGACCACCGCGCGCGCCTCGCCGACTACGCCCCCTGCACCCAAGCGGCGAAGACGCTATTCGAGGAGGCCTGCGTCGCATTGAGGGCCAAGGCCGGGCGCCAACCGAGCGCGCGCAACCTGAGCAGGATGTACTGCAACGCCGCCGCAGGCTTCGCGCCGACCCAGGCCAGCATCCAGTGGAGCGACAACACGCCTGCGGCGATCCAGGCGGTGGATTGCCGCCGCGCCAAGGCGCTGCAGGTGCTCGAGAACAGCGCCGGGAACCGCGCGCGCGTGCAGGCGGCCTGCGGGCCGTGAGGCGGTCGGTCTTGGCGGGGACGGTCATGGTTTCCGGCCGCCTCGGGATTTCTACTGCGCATCGCGGCGTCAGCTGGGCATCGTGACCAAGTCACATCTCAGGGGGCAGCTGGCGACAGGGATCGCAAGCGCAGCCCGTCACGCGCATTCAACCCGATCAGCCAAAGATTGGCCGCGCCGGCGATCAGCTCGATGACCTGCGCGCCATAGAAAGCGGTGTCGAACGCGCCTTGGGCGGCTTTGAGATGGAGAAAAACAGCCAGCGGGACCAGCACCAACAGGCCGTTGAGGGCGATCAGTGGCATGCGCCGTTGTTTGGCGCTGATCCGTGCGGCGACACGTCCTCTCGCCAGGGCGAAGCCACTGCCGCCGGTGATCATCAGCAGCGGCACCAGCACGAACAGCGCGGCGACGATCGCCTGCTTCACCGCGGCCACGCTAGCGTGGGAGAGAAACAACTCAGCGATCAGTGTCGATGTCATGAAGGCGGCAATGCACAGGAACGCCAGCAGCGCGGCGCTGCGATGGAGGTTAGTCAACATGAGCGGGGTCCTCCTCGGAGGCGTGATACAGGTCGCTGAGCGCGTGCAGCGTGTTCAGCGTCGTCTCCAGCTCGGCGGCCGGAATCTGTTTACAGATCGATTGGGCATGGTCGGTCCAAGCGCGCTGGATGGCCTGATAACGGCTGATCCCGGCCTCGGTCAGCGCGAATAGCGGCGAGCGCTTGTGGGCGGGATTGGGACGCTTGCACACCAGCCCCTCCTGCTCCAGCAGGGCGAGCTGCTTGCTCGCGCCCTGGCGGGTGACCCCCATCTGGCGAGCGATGGTCGGCGCCGAGGCGGCTGCGCCGGACAACGCCAACGCGCCGAGCACCTGCCAGCGCGCGCTGGTGAGTCCAAACGGTGCCGCAAAGCGATCGCCCCACTCGATCAAACGACCGTTGGCGCGGAACACCGCGAGCACCGTGGCGGTGAGCGATTCTGGATGCGGATTCGCCAACGAAGCCTCCTGTCTGCAACTGGTGGTCAATTTATTTACCAGTTTACAATTTGACAGTCGGTTGTCAATAGACCGCAATGACCCACCGTTGGCAGTGCGACAGCGAGCACCCATCTGTCGAGACCTGATGAAGAGGATCGCAGCCACGCCCGAACCGCCTTACCATGCGGTCATCTTTTCTTCGATCCGCACACCGCGTGAGCCCAGGGAGTACGCCGCAATGGCCGCAGAGATGCACGCGCTCGTCGAGCGCGCCTACGAGTTCACGGCCGATCAGGACACCGACCATGCAGCTGACTGAGAGCGTCCCCTGGGGGCGCTCGTTCGACGAGTACCGCGCGATGTTCGCGCTGAGCGACGCCGATCTGGGCCGACGTATGCTCGGCTGCGGCGACGGACCGGCCGCGTTCAACGCCGAGGCCAGCGCGCGCGGGGCCGAGGTCGTCTCGGTCGATCCCCTCTATGCCTTCGACGCCAACGCCATCGCCGAGCGCATCGCGGCGGTGCGACCGCAGATCGAAGCCGGTCTGCGGGATGCGCCCGAGCGCTATCTCTGGACCCACTTCGCGGACGTCGATGAACTGGTTTGCACCCGGCTCGCGGCGATGGAGCGGTTTCTCAGCGACTACCCGGGGCCGGAAGCAAGTCCCCGCTACCTCGCGGCGGCGCTGCCGTCACTGCCATTCGATGACGGCGCGTTCGACCTCGCCTTGGTCTCGCACCTGCTCTTCACCTACTCCGAACATCTTGGCGCAGACGGGCACCGTGCGGGCCTGAACGAGCTGATGCGCGTCAGCCATGAGGTGCGGATCTTTCCGTTGCTGACCCTCGCCGGCGAGCCGTCGCCGCATGTCGAGCCGGCAATCACCCAGGCGGAGGCCGCCGGTTGGCAGGCCGAGGTGATTCCGGTCGACTACGCCTTTCAGCGCGGCGCCGACCGGATGTTGCGGTTGTGGCATGACCATTGAGCCGGATCAGGCGATGAGCGGCACCATGGCGCGCACGAGCGCGGTGCTGGCGAGCCTGCGCGCGATGTCATTCACCGCCGCATCGAAAAGACTGTCGATGTCGGCCACGCTTGCCGCGTTCGCGTCGCCTTGCGCGACCTGACCTGGCCTGAAGGGCGGATGTGATGGCACTGGTCATGGGCCTGCTGACGGCCGTTGGGGTGGTCGTCCTGCTCGCGGGTGTCACCGGGTGGTTAAGGTCTCGATCGCAAGGTTGATCAGATCGGCGGGATCGCTCATGGTCAGCGCTGCTGAGCGAATCACGGGGGTGATGACCGTTTCACCGCCCTCACCGTAACGGCACATGCCCAACTGAGCGCGGATCAGCGTGCGTTGTCGGGACAGCGTGTGTGATCTGCTCCGGCCATCGATCAGGGCCGTAGAAGCAGGGAGATTCAGGACCGTACGTAAGAACGCGAGCACTTGCTCGGGCACCTCGTCCAACACGGGGAAGTAGCCCAGCTGCTGCAGGGACTTCAGCATGACAAGAAACGTCAGTCGCTCCTCATTGCTGGAAGATTGCCGGAGCACCCACTGCGCTTCCTCGGTCGTCGGACCGAAGCGAGCGTCCAACTCCTGATCGCTAAGCGGCTGTGAGAAACGCGGATAGGCGGTGCGCTCGATCGAGGCCATCGCTGTTGCGACCTCCTGTTCGGGGTACGGAAAACCCCTGTGAAATCGGCGCAGCGACGCCTTGGCATTTCAAGGGCTTGCGCGAGAGCTGCCGAGGGTACCAAAATCACTTGTTTTTCGTATAAGCTCAGGACGATGAGCAAGCAGGTAGCCATCTATGCGCGCGTCTCGACCGGGGAGCAGACGCCGGATAATCAACTCCAAGCGTTGA
>NZ_JCAQIA010000044.1:0-27402 GCF_059621085.1 Halochromatium sp. NSM3
CATGAGATAATAGTACACTATCGCGCACTTTGCGCAACACTAGAGTCTAGCTCCTACAAGGTCGTCCCCAACGACACCAATACCTACCCGAACAAGTAACCGGGAACTGCCGCATTCGGTGACTCTACAGACTGGGCAATCTGCCGGTCCGACTCGCGCTAGTGTTGACCTAGTCGGTGCTCGGCGGAACCCCACGTCCGCGCTCGTACCAGTGCCGCGTGCGCATCACCACGCGCACCAATAGCAACATCACCGGCACCTCGATCAATACCCCGACCACCGTCGCCAGCGCGGCGCCGGACTCGAAGCCAAACAGCGCGATGGCGGTGGCCACTGCCAGCTCGAAGAAGTTGCTGGTGCCGATCATTGCCGACGGGCCGGCGATGCAATGCGGCGAGCGCACCCAGCGGTTCACGATATAGGCGATGATGAAGATCAGCGCCGATTGGATCAGCAAGGGTACGGCGAGCAGGCCGATGATCAACGGCTGCTGGGTGATCTGCTCGCCCTGGAAACCGAACAACAGCACCAGCATCGCCAACAGTGCGAGCAGCGAGATGGGGTGCAGTCGGTCTAGCACGCGCGCGAGTGCGCCACCCTGTGGGTCCGCGCGCAGCAACAGACGCCTCCAGAGAGTCGCGATCACCAGCGGCACGACGATGTAGAGCAGCACCGACAACAGCAGGGTTTCCCAAGGCACGACGATGGCCGTCAGCCCCAACAGTAGGGCGACGATGGGGCCGAACGCGAACACCATGATCAGGTCGTTCAAGGCGACCTGTGCGAGGGTGAAGTGCGGCTCGCCGCGCGAGAGGTTGCTCCAGACGAAGACCATGGCGGTGCAGGGCGCGGCGCCGAGGATGATCATGCCGGCGATGTAGCTGTCGATCTGCCCCGCCGGGAGATAGGGCCTGAACCACCAGCCGATGAACAGCCAGGCCAGCAACGCCATCGAGAACGGCTTGATCGCCCAATTGACCACCAGCGTCACCACCGAGCCGCGCCAATGCTGGGTCACGCCCGACAAGGCGGTGAGATCCACCTTGAGCAGCATCGGGATGATCATCAACCAGATCAGCACCGCGACTGGCAGGTTGATCTGTGCCACCTCGAGGCTGCCGATGGTTTGGAAGGCCCCAGAGGCAACATGCCCGAGGCCGATGCCGGCCAGGATACAGAGCGCTACCCACAAGCTCAGGTAGCGCTCGAACAGGCCCATGTCAGCGTTGGCGGCCTGCTTGCCGGCGACCTCGCATTGGCTACTCATGATGAAACTCCTCGTTCAATGATTCGATCAACGGGGCGATGACTGCACCGCTCCCGCTTAGAGTGCTCGTTGCCGCTATCGCTGTTGGCGCTAGCAGGCACGTCGACTAGGGTTGATTCGGGTTGTTGGGTGGATTCGGAGACGTGCGCTTAGGTGTCCCGGGCTTCGGAATCAGCGCGAACAGGGCCGCCGGCGTGGTGCCATGGGCGCGTGCCAGCTGCTCGAGGTTGGTCCTCGGCTCATCGAGCGTGAGTAGGACGGTGAGGATGAGCGAGGTAACCAGCTCGCGTTTCAGCGCCAGATGTCCACTGACGCGGGTGGCCAGATACTTTTTAAACGGCTTCCAGTTGTAATACAGATGCAGCGCGTCGGTTGTAGCCTGCCGAGTCCTTCGACGAAATGCTCGATCGGGCCCATCTCCGGGCCGAGACAGGAGACACTGCCCTCAGGCTGCGCCTGCAGCCAGGTCTGGAAGCCGGCGGTCGCCGCGCCTCCGGCCGCCGTCAAAGCGGTCAGGGCGCTGCTGATGCGCTGTATCCAGCCAGTCGTGAAGGCTGCGATGAGCGCCAGCAGCACCAGCAGCATGAACAGCAGGCGCTGGAAGATGCACAGATGGCAGGGCGCGAGCGCCAACCATTCGGTCAACAGGATGCTCGCCAGCGCGAGTGCCGCGCTGGTGCCGGCGATGAGCAGCCACAACCGGCGATGCGTAATCAGTGGCATTGGGTTCTCCATGTTGAAAGGGATGGGCGTGGACTGGTCGACTAACGTTGGCGATGACCTTCCGCCTCCTGCGGCTGATGGTTTCGATGTCGAGGTGGGCGCTCTCGACAGATGGCCGCATTGCGCTTATGCGCTGTCGATCAGCACCCCGGCGACCACTAGCAGCAGTACACCGCAGGCGGCGCGGCCCAGCGCCAGCCTGCAGACGACGAACTGCAGCGCAGAACCAGCGGCGGAATCCAGATTCAGGCCAAATAAGGAGTAGGCTTCCGAACTCGCCGAGCCAGGCGAAGGGGTCGGGCATGGGGGCTCCAAGGTCGGTTGCCGCAGCCTGCTTGCGGTTAGGGCTGTGGCTGTCTTTGAACTCAAGACTAGCAGATATGGAATTTCGTATATTTGATATTCGGCATGTATTGGCCGATGAGCGTTTGGTCCTGACCGATATGGATTACGAGACCTCGTCGATTCAGCACATCGGGGGGTGATGCCGTTTAGCGCAGGCAGGTTTTCGACGAGAACCGGCCTTTGAACCTATAAACCTTAAAATGGCTGCATCGCCCTCACCCAAGCAACAAGGCCAAGGCGTACCAGGTGGAAGACGCTAGGACTTTTCTGCAATCACTGGGAGTGACGCCATGAACACACTGACCTATAAGTGCTACACAGCGCGGATTGAGTTCGACGGACGAGACAACATCCTAGTTGGCTACATCGCGAACATTGACGACATCATCGGCTTTCATGCCGAATCCGTCACGGACATGCACGAGGCGTTCAAGGAGGCAGTGGACGATTACCTAGATGCCTGCGGGAAGCCCTCGGCAAGCGGATCGGGGCGCCCGTCGCGCCAGACCTTAAGCTCCATCCCCAGAGGGTGAAGTGTGAGAGTTGAGACATCTGGGATGAGTTTCGCGCCGATTACCCCATGTTTACCTGAACTGGAAATGGTGAGTTGATGACGATGTCGAGGGCAACACTAGGATTGATTGGTTTGCTTCTGGTCGCGGGTAGCGTCTCGGCTCAGCCGCAGGCGCCCGGCGTGATCCTGAGCGAGGCGAAGGTCGCGAAGGTCGCCGATCGCGTCGAAGCCCTTGGCACGCTGCGCGCGAACGAGTCGGTGACGATCACAGCGACGGTCACCGAGACGCTCTCCGCGATCCATTTCAACGATGGTCAGCGGGTCGAGGCGGGCGACATCCTGGTCGAGATGACCAGTCGCGAGCAGCATGCGCGCTTGGAGGAGGCGCAGGCCCGGCTTGCGGAGGCCGAGCAGCAGTTCGAGCGGGTAAAGTCACTCGAGGCGACCGGTTCGGCCTCGGCCTCATTGCTCGATGAGCGCCGCCGCGACCTGCGCGCCACGCGAGCGGCCCTGGCCGCGATCGAGTCCCAGCTCGCCGATCGGTTGATCAAGGCACCGTTCGACGGCGTGGTCGGCCTGCGCAACATCAGCCTTGGCGCCCTGGTCGAGCCCGGCGATGTGATCACCACGCTCGATGACGATCGCGTGATGAAGCTGGATTTTCCGGTACCCAGCCTGTTCTTGCCGTCGCTGGTGCCGGGGTTGTCGATCGAGGCGCAAGCGCCGGCACTCGGTGATCAGGCCTTCGACGGCGAGGTCGCCAGCGTCTCGAGCCGCGTTGATCCTGTGACCCGCAGCGTGCAGGTGCGCGCGCTGATCGAGAATCCCGAGCGCCAACTACGGCCCGGCCTGCTGATGCGCGTCGAGCTGCTGCGCGATCCGCGCGAGGCGGTGATGGTGCCGGAGGCGGCCATCCTGCAGCGTGGCAAGGAGCATACCGTGCTGGTCGTCGAGGAGGATGCCGAGGGCCAGATGCTGGCGCAGAGCCGCCCGGTGCAGGTCGGTCTGCGCCGCCCCGGCGAGGTTGAGATCGTTGCCGGCCTCTCGCCCGACGAGCGCGTGATTACCCACGGTGCCGATAAGGCGCGTCCGGGTCAGCCGGTGCAGGTGCGGGCGGTTGACGATGGCAGCCGGCCGCTGAGCGAGCTGATCGCGCAGCCGGCTGAATCGACGGGTGATGAGACGGAGCGTACGCCGTGATCCTGTCCGATATCGCTGTCACACGACCGGTCTTTGCCAGTGTCCTGTCGCTGCTGCTGGTCGCCTTTGGATTGGTCGCCTTCGATCGCTTGCCGCTGCGCGAGTATCCCGATATCGATCCGCCGGTGGTCTCGGTCGAGACCGTCTATCCGGGTGCGGCGGCATCGGTGGTCGAGACTCGCATCACGCAGTTGATCGAGGATCGCATCGCCGGCGTCGAGGGCATCGAGCGCATCGAATCCTCCTCCGAGGATGGCGAGTCCAACATCACCATTGAGTTCAAGATCGGTCGCGATATCGATGGCGCCGCGAATGACGTGCGCGATCGGGTCTCGGCGGTGATCGATCAATTGCCGGTCGAGGCCGATCCACCCGAGATCCAAAAGGTCGACAGCAGCGATGACGTCATCATGTGGCTGAACCTGGCCAGCGAGAACATGACCGTCCCTGAACTCACGGATTACGCGCGGCGCTATCTGGTCGATCGCTTCTCGGTGCTCGATGGCGTGGCACGGGTGCGCGTCGGCGGCAGCCAGACCTATGCGATGCGGGTCTGGATCGACCGCAATGCGCTGGCCGCGCGCGGGCTGACGGTGACCGATATCGAGCAGTCGCTGCGCGCGGAGAACGTTGAGCTGCCGGCCGGTGGGGTCGAATCGATCGATCGCCAGTTCAGTGTGCGCACCGAGCGCAGCTTCCACACCGCGACGGATTTTGCGCAACTGGTGATTGCGCGCGGCGATGATGGCTATCTGGTGCGCTTGGGGGATGTTGCGCGCGTCGAGCGCGGTACCCAAGAGGATCGCACCCTGTTCCGCGGCAATGGCACGCCGATGGTGGGCTTGGGCATCATCAAGCAGTCGACCGCGAACACCATCAGTGTCGCCGAAGGGGCCAAGGCCGAGATGGAGCGGCTCAATCCAACGCTGCCCGAGGGCATGCGGATCTTCCAGAGCTTCGACAGTTCGGTGTTTGTCAAGGACGCGATCGCCGAGGTCTATAAGACGCTCGCCATCGCGATCGTGCTGGTGGTGCTGGTGATCTTCCTGTTCCTCGGCTCGGCGCGCGCGATGCTGGTGCCGGCGATGACCGTGCCGGTCTCGCTGATCGCGACCTTCAGCGTGCTGCTCGCGCTCGGTTTCTCGGTGAATATCCTGACCTTGCTGGCGCTGGTGCTGGCGATCGGATTGGTGGTCGACGATGCCATCGTCGTGCTCGAGAACATCCATCGGCGCATGGAGCAGTATGGCGAGACGCGGTTGGTCGCGGCCTACCGGGGTACGCGTCAGGTCGGCTTCGCGGTGATCGCCACCACCATCGTGCTGATCGCGGTGTTCGTGCCCATCGCCTTCCTGCAGGGCGATATCGGGCGCCTGTTCTCGGAGTTCGCGCTGACCATGGCGGCGGCGGTGAGTTTCTCGACCTTCGTCGCCCTGACCCTCTCGCCGATGCTGGCCTCGAAGGTGTTGCCGGAGTCGCATCGACGCCTCAGCCTGACCGCCGGCGTCGATTGGGCCTTCGAGCGGTTGCGCAGCGGCTATACCCGGGTGCTCGGGTTCTTCTTGCGGCAACGCTGGCTGGTTTTGGTGCTCTTGGTGTTCACGTTCGGGCTGGCCGGCTGGCTGTTGCAGCAGCTCCCCAAGGAGTACGCGCCCAGTGAGGATCGTGGCGCCTTCTTCGTGCTGGTCAACGGGCCCGAGGGGGCGTCCTACAGCTATATGGTCGAGTACATGGACGAGATCGAGCGCCGCCTGATGCCCTATGCCGAGTCCGGCGAGGTCATCCGCTTGCTGGTGCGCGCGCCGCGAGCGTTTGGCAATACCGAGGTCTTCAACAGCGGCATCGTGATCATGGTGATGGCGCCGTTCGGCGAGCGCCGGCCGAGCCAAGTGGTGATGAACGAGGTGCGCGCCAAGCTCGGCGACCTGCCCGGTGTGCGCGCCTTCCCGGTGATGCGCCAAGGCTTTGGCTCACGCATCCAAAAGCCGGTGCAGTTCGTCATCGGCGGCGGCACCTATGAGGAGCTGGCGGCCTGGCGCGATACCCTGGTGGCCGAGATCGAGAAGGACAATCCGGGTCTGCAAGGCCTGGATTGGGACTACAAGGAGACCAAGCCGCAGTTGCGCGTCGATGTCGACTACGACCGCGCGGCCGATCTCGGGGTGACGGTCGAGACCATCGGCCGCACCTTGGAGACCATGCTCGGCTCGCGCCGGGTGACCACCTATCTGGATGCCGGTGAGGAATACGATGTCATCATCGAGGGCGAGCGCGACGAGCAGCGCACGCCGGCCAGCCTGACCAACCTCTATGTGCGCTCCCAGCAGACCGGTGAGCTGATCCCGCTGTCGAACCTGGTGCGGGTCACCGAGATCGCCGAGTCCACGAGTTTGAACCGCTACAATCGGGTCCGTGCGATCACCCTCGAGGCCAATCTGGCCGATGAGTTGCCGCTGGGCGAGGCGCTGGCGTATCTAAACGCGCTGGCCGCCGAGCATCTGCCGGAGCAGGCGATCATCGACTACAAGGGACAGTCGGCGGACTTCCAGGAATCCGGGCAGGGCATCCTGTTCGTCTTCCTGCTCGGCATCGCGGTGGTGTATCTGGTGCTGGCGGCCCAGTTCGAGAGCTGGGTGCATCCGCTGGTGATCATGCTGACGGTGCCGCTGGCGATGGCCGGCGCCTTGCTGGGGCTCTGGCTGACCGGGCAGTCGCTGAATATCTACAGCCAGATCGGCCTGATCATGCTGGTGGGGTTGGCGGCCAAGAACGGCATCCTCATTGTTGAGTTCGCGAATCAGCTGCGCGATGAGGGCAAGGACTTTGATGCGGCCTTGCTCGAGGCGGCCGATGTGCGGTTGCGGCCGATCATCATGACCGGTATCACCACCGCAGCTGGCTCGATCCCGCTCTTGCTCAGCAGTGGCGCTGGCGCCGAGACCCGCACCGTGATCGGTACCGTGATCCTGTCCGGCGTGCTCGCCGCGACCCTGTTTACGCTGTTCGTGGTGCCGGTGGCCTACTCGGCGCTGGCGCGTGGGACGAGTTCCCCTAGCGCTGTCGAGCGGCGTCTTGAACAAGAGGAAAAGGCACAACCGACACAGTCGCCGCCGCTCGCCCCTGGGGCTTAAGCTGAATTGGACGTACCGCTTTAACCTCGAATGGCGTTTTCGACGAGCACCGTCGCCGCTTTGGCGGGCAGCGCGCGCGCGAAGAGCTGGCCCTGGCCGACCTGCACGCCGAGTGCGCGCAGCGTGCTTGCCTGCTGCTCATCTTCGATCCCCTCGGCGAGCACCTGCTTGTCGAGGGCGACGCCGAGGCCGACGATGGTCTTGACGATCTCGATGGGCTCGCGCCCAGCGGCGAGACGCATCACAAAAGAGCGGTCGATCTTTAGGGTGTGAAACGGGAAGCGATGCAGGTAGGCGAGTGATGAGTAGCCTGTACCAAAGTCGTCGATCGAGATCTTGAGTCCCAGCTTGACGAGTTCCTTGAGCACATCGGTGGTCTGCTCCGGGTTATCCATGGCCATGCTCTCGGTAACCTCGAGCTTGTAGCGCCCGGGCGCCACGGAACCGAGCTGTTCGATGATGTTGGCGGCATCGGCAAGCAGATCGGTCTCGGTGAATTGGCGCCCGGAGAGGTTGACCGCGAGTTCGCCCTTGAAACCGAGCTGATCCCAGGCCACAAGCTGGCGGACGGCCTCGAACAAGGTCCACTGGCCGATGGCGTTGATCTGCCCGCTGTCCTCGGCGAAGGGGATGAACGCGTCGGGCATGATCTGACCGCGTTGCGGATGCTGCCAGCGGATCAGCGCCTCGAAGCCGAGCAGGCGGCGATCCGCGAGGTCGACGAAAGGCTGATAGTGGAGCTGGAATTGGTTGCCTTCAGTGAGCGCGCGATCGATGTTCTCAGCGAGCCAGCGACGTGAGGTCTCCAGCGTTTGCATCGCCGGGTCGTAGCGCTGTGGCTTGCCGCTGGCACTTTGCCCTGCCTGGATCAGCGCCAAGGTGGCCGCTGCGAGGAGTTCATCGGTACTGCCGAGGCCCTGCGCGGTATGGGCTTGGCTGATGCTGATGGAGAGGGGCTTGAGGTCGGCATCCAGCTTGAAGGGTGCAGCGATGAGAGTTTGGGCCCGCTGCGCCAAGCTCAGTTCATCCGGGCCGCGAAAGGCGAGCGCGAATTGGTCCGCGCCGAGCCGCGAGACCAGGATGCCCTCGGTTTTGAGCACGGACAAGCGACTGGCAAGCTGACTCAATACCGCGTTTCCGCCTAGTTGGCCATGGGCCTCGTTGATGGCCCGAAAACCGTCGATATCCAGCAGCACCAAGCCAATCCCTGGCGTCGCTGCCTCCCGCGAGAGTCGCAGCCATTGATCGACGCGATCGGTAAAGAGATCGCGATTGGCAAGGCCGGTCAGTCGGTCATGCAGGGCATCGAACGCGATCTGTCGTTCCAGTCGCTTCTGTTCGGTCAGGTCGGTGAGCGAACCCGCCATGCGAACCGGGCGATCGCCCTCACGCACGGCGACGCCGCGAATGAGGAGCCAACGCGGTTCGCACGCGCGTTCGAGGGCGACGATGCGATTGAACTGCCCGGTCTGGCCGGCGAGATGGGCGTCTAACTCCTGCTCGCAATCGGCTCTCTCCACCTGGCCCAAGGAGGCAAAGAGTGGACCGATGCCTTGCGCCGTGCTGGCGGATGTCGGACTGGGCTCTCTGTCAGCCTCGGCCTCGAGTCCAAGTAAATCTCGGGCGCGGGGTGACAGATAGAGCGCATCCTCGGCGATGTTCCAGTCCCAAAGCCCATCGTTCGCTCCGCTGGCCGCCAGTGCATAACGCTGTTCGCTGGCGCGCAATGCTTGCTCGGCCTGCTGGCGCGAGTGACTGTCGAGCCGTGCGCGCCACGTCAGCCCGGAGCCGCCAGCTAGGGTGAGGGCGAATAGCGGGAAGACCATGGGCAGGATCTGTTGCTGTTGAGCGAGCAGGTATTGGGAAAGGCCGGCGATCGCCAGCCCCGTCAGGACGAGCGCGACGATGGCGCGAACCGGCGTCAGCGTGGCCACCAGCCAGACGGCGATCGCCGGCAGCAGCAGGATCAGCAGTAGAACGACAGGCGCGCCCCAATCCGGGCGTTCGAGCCAGCGCGCGGTGAGGAGGTTGTCGAGCACGGTGGCCACCCGCTCGACACTCGGCAGGCCTGGATCGAACGGGGAGAGGTTGCGATCATGGGTGCCCAACGCGGTCCCTCCGATCAAGACCACGCGATCCTTGAAGTCCGAACCATCGAGCCGACCGGCCGCATAGTCGGCGAGCGAATAGGTCGGGAAGGTGCCGGCTGGTCCATAGTAATTGACCCACTGGCGCGAGCGCGCGTCGATCGGCGCTTGGATGGCTCCGATCGCGATCCGATCCGCCAGTCGCGCCTCGACCGCTTGCCAAGGGGTGCGCGACCGTTGCGCGGCGGCGACGACTGCGAGACTCGGCAGCCATTCGCCGTCGAACGGCAGGGCGGGAAAATCGTAGCGCAAGGCGCCGTCGGCGGTGGTGAGCACACTGACATGCCCGAGGCCGAGCGCGGCAGCGCCGAGGATGGGGATGGGAGCGAGCACCCGTGTTGGCGTCAGCTCGATGTCGGTCCCACGGGCGTCGTTACGGTAACGCAGATAGGCGCTGTCGAGCACTGGGCCGTTTGCAAGTGTTGTCGCGACGGGCGCGTCATCGGGGAGTGCATACGCGAGCAAGACGTTCCCTGCCTGTGCGATCGCGGTGGCGAATGCTCGATCAGCCGCGAGTCCATGGGGCGAGGGCTCCGAGAACAGCAGGTCGAAGAGGATTGCGCGGGCGCCATCGGCGTTCAGTTGATCGACGACGCGAGCGAAGATGCGCCGATCGATCGGCAGACTGCCAATCGCTTGGATGCTGCGATCGTCGATCAAGAGCAGGACGATCGCCGGCCGATCGTCGGTTTGCAATGGCGCTAGTGGACCGCGAGCGCGCATCTGCGCATCAAGCAACTGACCGTTGAGGTTCTGTAGGAGCGGGATTCGCTCGTGCAGCCCCCAACCGAGCAGTGTGACGAGGATCGTGATCACTGCGACGGCAGCGTACCCGAATCGCGTCAACCAGGTGGGCTGACTTCGATCCTGCGGTCGCCGTCGCTGTGCCATGCGCTAAATGCCGCTCAGACGCTCGAACATCTTGCGCATACGCTCCTCGCCCCAGGCCTTGGGGGGCTCGCAACCGGTGTTGAGGCGACAGCTGATACCGAGGCCGGGTCGATCGAGCACGTAGGTAGGCTGTTCGGATTCAGCCGGGCGCGCGTCGGCGGGAGAGACTGCGGTCACCGCAACTGAACCGGCGCTGATATGCACGTCGTACGTCTGATCTTCGGCCACCTCGACCTCGAACTCGGTCCCCCGGACCGCCGTGACCGCGCTTCGCCCGCGCACCGTCCAAGTCCGGCTCGGATCGGGGGTCACGGTCTGGCCGATCAATCCGAGTTCGAGCAGGAGCTGAACCCGTTTGAGCTGCATGCGCGGTTGCGTAAAGGCCTGATCGATGAAGGCGGACGAGGCGGTGTCGCGCAAGGGCGCTTCCGTGAGCGCCTCGAGCCTGAGACGCGAGGCATCGCTGACGACGACTACCGAGCCATCGGGAAAGCGCAGCTTGGCGCGCCCCGGTGAATGGGTGTGGATTTCGGCTCCCTGCTGAAGCCGCAAGCCGACCTCGAGTGCGATCGACTGGGCGCCGTCAATCACTTCACCGGTTCCGCGCAGCGCGATCACTTCGGCCGCCGGTGCGGCATGGAGGTTGGGGCTGATCGCGAGCAGCGCGATCGTAAACAGCGGATGGACTCTCGGGCAGATTGCCCATGCCTTGGAAAGACGGTGAGTGGCCATGGCGGGCGCTGTCCTGGAAGGTTTGAACCAATTCAGAACCTACTCTCTGGCGCCCAGAGGTTCAAGTTCATTCCAGGATGAGCGCGACAGCGCTTAGCCGTCGCCTAACCGTCATTCGCCGCCTATGCCCTTCTTGTACGCAGGCAACGATCGAGGGGAATCCGCAGGTTCGTGACCCTGACTGCCGGCGAGGCAACGCGGCAGCTACTTGATCTTGCCTTCCTTGTACATCACGTGCTGGCGCACGACGGGATCGAATTTCTTGATCTCCATCTTGCCCGGCTGGTTGCGCTTGTTCTTGGTCGTGGTATAGAAATGCCCGGTTCCAGCGCTGGAGTTCAGGCGAATCTTTTCGCGTGCGGCCTTGGCCATGGTTGCTCGCTCCTAGATGTTGATTCGGTGACGGCGACGGCTCAGACGCGCTCGCCGCGTTGGCGCATGTCCGAGAGCACGGAGTCGATACCGAGCTTGTCGATGACGCGCATCCCCTTGGTCGAGACGCGCAGGCGAATCCAGCGGTTCTCGCTCTCGACCCAGAAGCGATGATAGTGCAGGTTCGGCAGGAACCGACGCTTGGTCTTGTTATGGGCGTGAGAAACGTTATTACCGGTCAGCGGCCGTTTGCCGGTGACCTGACAGATCTTGGACATGATGGTGCAGGGCTCCGATGCGGGTGGTCTCTGCGGCGATGGGGCGGGCGAGTCCTTGAGCCTCGGGCCGACCGCTGCCGCGACGTGCGCCGCCGACGCAGGACGAAGACAGGTCACGACGAACGCAAAATACTAAGCCGATAAACGCTAATGGAAAATGCGGCGAGCGTCAACTGCTAGATTGTTCGGCGCCTAGATCAGGCCGCACTCGGCGAACGAGGTGCCGTCTTGCTCGCCGACGATGACGTGATCGAGCACGCGCACATCGATGAGAGCAAGCGCTTCCTGCAGACGCTTGGTGATGCGCAGATCGGCCTGGCTGGGCTCGGCGACGCCGCTGGGATGATTATGCGCGAAGATCACCGCAGCGGCGTTCCAGCGCAAGGCCTCCTTGACCACCTCACGCGGATGCACGCTGGCACCATCGATGGTGCCGCGGAACAGCTCCTGATATTCGATGACCCGATGGCGGTTATCGAGGAAGAGGCAGGCGAAGACCTCGTGCGAGAGGCCACGTAGGCGGAATTTGAGGTAGTCGCGGGTCGCATCCGGGCTGGTCAGGACGTCGCGGCCGGTGATCTCTTCGTGCAGGTAACGGCGGTTGATCTCCATCACGGCCTGCAGTTGGACGAACTTCGCATCGCCCAGACCCTTGGCCTTGCAGAACTCGCGTTGGCTCGCGGCCAGCAGGCCGGACAGGCCGCCGAAGGTGGCGATCAGGTCGCGCGCCAGGTCGATGGCGCTCTTGCCGGTGATGCCTGTGCGCAGAAAGATGGCCAGCAGCTCGGCGTCGGTGAGCGATTGGGTGCCGCGTTTGAGCAGCTTCTCGCGCGGGCGTTCATCTGCCGGGAGGTCGGTGATCTTGGTCATGGTTGTCCTCGCGAAGGCTGGCAGGCGATCTGGAATCGAGCATGGTGGGCTGGATAAAACGCGAGATTACGAGACTCGCGCGGCCGATCCAACTCGACCTGTCTTCGTGGGTGCGGCTTCGTAGGGGCGCCGTGGTCTCGGTGTGGACCTTGGAACGCATGTGATTGCACGGCAGGCATGGCGCGATCAGGTATGATTCGCCGATGTCTTCCGCCAAATCAGAACCATCCAAGTCCGAGCCATCGACGCTGCCGCCCGCGTTCGCGCCCAGCGCGCCGGAATCACCAGCACGTCCGTTACGGGTACTGCTCGGCATCAGCGGTGGGATCGCCGCCTACAAGAGCGCGGATCTGGTGCGGCGTCTGATCGCGCGCGACGCCGAGGTGCGGGTGGTGATGACGCGCGCGGCGCAGGCCTTCATCACGCCGCTGACCCTGCAGGCGCTCAGCGGGCATCTGGTGCGTACGGATCTGCTGAGCCCGGAGGCCGAGGCGGGGATGGATCATATCGCGTTGGCACGCTGGGCCGATCAGGTGCTGATCGCGCCGGCGACCGCCGATCTGATCGCGCGGTTGGCCTGCGGGTTGGGTGATGATCTGCTGACCACGCTGGTGCTGGCAACCGAGGCGCCGGTGGCGATCGCACCCGCGATGAACCAACAGATGTGGGCGCATCCGGCGACGCAGGAGAATGCGCGGCGCTTGGCCACACGCGGGGTGCAGCTCATCGGGCCAGCCGTCGGCGAGCAGGCCTGCGGCGAGCAGGGCGCTGGGCGCATGGTCGAGCCGATCGCGATCGCCGAGGCGATCCTGGGGGGCCATGGGGATCAGGAAGCCCAAGAAGCCCAGGAAGGCTCCAAGGTGGCACAGCAACAAGACCCTAACGCTCCGGGGCTGGCCGGAAAGGGGGCGACCAGGCAGGCCGGGTTCTCCAGCGATCATCCGCTCGCCCGGCAACGGGTGCTGATGACGGTCGGCCCGACGCGCGAGGCGATCGACCCGGTGCGCTTCATCGGCAACCGCAGTTCCGGCAAGATGGGCTATGCACTCGCCGAGGCGTTGCGAGCCTGCGGTGCGCGGGTGACACTGATCGCTGGGCCGACCAGCGCGACGGCGCCGGTCGGGATCACTCGGGTGGATGTCGAGTCGGCGCTGGAGATGGAAGCGGCGGTGATGGCGCGCGTCGCCGACTGTGATCTGTTCATCGCCACTGCGGCGGTGGCTGACTATCGACCCGCCTCCGCCGCTGACAGCAAGCTGAAGAAGTTGGCCGATGAGATGACCCTGCGACTGGTGCGCAATCCCGATATCCTAGCCCGCGTCGCGGCCCTGCCGACGCCGCCCTTCACGGTTGGCTTTGCCGCCGAGACCGATGACCCCGAAGGCTATGCGCGCGGCAAGCTCGAGGCCAAGCGCTTGTCGATGATCGCGGCCAATCGTGTGGGTGCCGGACCGGGCGGATTCGAGTCCGATGAGAACGCGCTGCTCTGTCTGTGGCCCGACGGCGGCCGGCGTGAACTCCCACTGATGTCAAAGCCGGCGCTTGCCACGGCGCTCGCGGATCTGATCGCCGAACGTTATGCCGCACAGTCTTCAAGTTAAGTTGTTGGATCAACGGCTCGGACGCGATTTCCCGCTGCCCGCCTATGCCACCATCGGTTCGGCCGGGTTGGATCTGCGCGCGATGCTGGAGACGCCGCTCGACTTGGCCGCCGGCACCGTCGAGCTGATCCCAACCGGCTTGGCGATCCACATCGCCGATCCTGGGTTGGCGGCGATGATCCTGCCGCGCTCCGGGCTAGGGCACAAGCATGGCATCGTGCTCGGTAACCTGGTCGGGCTGATCGATTCCGATTACCAAGGCCCGCTAATGGTCTCTTGTTGGAATCGTGGCGCCGAGCCCTTCCGCATCGAGATCGGCGAGCGCATTGCGCAACTCGTCCTGGTGCCAGTGCTCCATGCCGAACTCGAGCTGGTGAGCGACTTCGATCAGAGCGCGCGCGGCGAGGGTGGTTTCGGGCATAGCGGTCGGCATTGAGTGCACCGCTGGTCCTGAACCTGATCAGGGCCGTTTATCTCGAGCGGTTGAAGCTGCAAGACGAGCATGCAACAGCAGCCTCATCCGCAAACCCGTTTGAATCGGCCGTCCCTGGATGGCGATGAGTTGATGCGAGGAGTTTCGATGTCGATTGCCGCAGACAGCGCCCAGAATATCGCCCACGTCCTGACCGAGGCGCTGCCCTATATCCGCCGCTTCTCGGGCAAGACCGTGGTGATCAAATACGGCGGCAACGCCATGGTCGAGCAGGCGCTCAAGGACGGCTTCGCGCGCGATATCGTGCTGATGAAGCTGGTCGGGATCAATCCAGTGGTCGTGCACGGCGGTGGTCCGCAGATCGGCGATCTGCTGAAGCGGCTCGGCAAGGTGACCGAGTTTGTACAGGGCATGCGCGTCACTGACAGCGAGACCATGGACGTGGTCGAGATGGTGCTCGGTGGGCTGGTGAACAAGGAGATCGTCAACCTGCTCAATCGCCATGGGGGCGCCGCAGTTGGCCTCACCGGCAAGGATGGCGATCTGATCCATGCCCGCAAGCTGATGCTGCGCCGGGATGCGCCGGAGCTAGAGGCCCCCGAGATCTTGGATCTCGGGCATGTCGGCGAGGTCGAGAGCATCGATCCCAGTGTGATCAACATGCTGGTGCAAGGCGATTTTATCCCCGTGGTGGCGCCGATCGGCGTTGGCAAGGATGGCTTCTCGTACAACATCAACGCCGATCTCGTCGCCGGCAAGATGGCCGAGGTGCTCCACGCCGAGAAGCTGGTGCTGCTGACCAATACCGCCGGTCTGCTCGACGAGCAGGGCACATTGATCCGCCAGATCGAGATCGCGCGCGTCAATCAGCTTATCGCCGAGGGCGTGATCCAGGGTGGCATGCTGCCGAAGATCCGCTGTGCGCTCGAAGCGGTGCAGGGCGGGGTGCGCGCCGCCCACATCCTCGACGGCCGTGTCGAGCACGCGGTCCTGCTGGATCTGTTCACTGATGAAGGGGTAGGGACGTTGATTCGCGCGCGTTGAATGCACCGCGAGCGATGAGCCGGCAGGCACTGACGCTGAAAGCGCACTGTTGAAAGCGCGCGTCGACATAGCGAGTGCGTCGCCCGCATGGCTGAAGGCTGCGCTCAGGCGCAGCCGTATTCGGCGCGATAGTCGGCCAGTGCCGCGAGCGTTTCCTTTGAGGCCGCCCCGGTCTCGTCGACGAACTGGATCAGATCATCCAAGGTGACGATGCTCTGTACCGGGATGCCATAGCGCTCGCGCACCTCCCGCACCGCCGATCCGCCGCTCTCGCCGCGCTCTTGGCGATCCAGTGCGATAATCACCCCGGCGAGCCGCGCGCCGGCTTGCTCGATTAGGGCTGCGGATTCGCGCACTGAGGTGCCGGCGGTGATGACGTCGTCGATCATCAGCACATCGCCGCGCAAGGGGCTGCCGACGATCAGACCACCCTCGCCGTGATCCTTGGCCTCCTTGCGGTTGAAGGCGAACGGGGTCTCGCGGCCCTGCTCGTGGGCGAGCGCGATGGCGGTGGCTGCGGCGAGCGGAATGCCCTTGTAAGCGGGGCCGAACAGCACATCGGTCCGCAGTCCGGTGGCGATGATCGCCTGGGCATAGAAATGGCCAAGCTTACCGAGGCTAGCGCCAGTGTTGAATCCACCGGCATTGAAGAAATACGGGCTGATGCGACCGGACTTGAGGGTGAAGCTGCCAAAGCGCAGGACGCCGGTCTCGATCGCGAAGCGGAGGAAGTCTCGTTGATAGGAATGCATGGCGCCGTCGGGTCTCTGTCGTCGTTACCGGGCCGGCATGATAGCTCGACTCTGGACTGGCGTCCGCGCGGGAGATGTCGATGATCGCTGGTTCATTGCTCACGGCCTGGCTGGTCGGCCTGCTCGGCGGCGTGCATTGCGTTGGCATGTGCGGCGGGATCGTCGCGACCCTGACCGTCGGGCTGCCGCGCGAGCAGCGTCAGCAGCTCTCGCGCCAGCTGCCGTTTCAGCTCGCTTACAACAGCGGACGCATCATCAGCTATACGATGGCCGGTGCGCTGATGGGTGCGCTAGGCGCGGTCGCGCTCGAGTTTTTGCCGCTGCATCTGGCGCAGCGCGCGCTGTATCTGATCGCCGCTGGGTTCATGCTGGCGCTAGGGTTCTACCTGGGCGGCTGGTGGCAGGGACTGACCCGCGTCGAACAGATCGGGGCGCGGCTCTGGCGGCGGATCGAGCCGCTTGGGCGCCGTTTCCTGCCGGTGCATCATTGGTCGCAGGCGTTGGCAGTGGGGCTGGTCTGGGGCTGGCTGCCCTGTGGGCTGGTCTACAGCGTGCTGATCTGGTCCACGGGCTCCGGAGGGCCGCTGCGGGGGGCGCTGCTGATGCTGGTGTTCGGGTTGGGGACCTTGCCCAACCTGCTGGGGCTTGGCCTTTTGGCCGGCGCCGCCGCGCGTCTCGGCGAGCAACGCTGGTTGCGTCAGCTCGCTGGTATTTTGGTGATTGGATTCGGCCTATACGCACTTTGGCAGGTGCTGGTGCTTTAGGCTCGGCACTTGTGTGAATGGCGCCGCGTTCTTCCAAATAGCACTTGGCTTCATGGCTCGTCACGCGCATCAATGATACCCAGCGTCAGCCGTTGCGGGTTCTGAATCCGCAGCAGCTTGGTGCGGCTCTGCTGACCACTGGCTAGCTCGACCGCGCCGCGCGGGACGCCGAAGTGCTCGGCGATGAAGTGCAGCAGCTCGGCGTTGGCGCGGCCATCGACCGGCGGTGCCTTGAGCTTAACCTTGAGGGCATCGCCGAACGGCTCGGCGAAGGCGTTGCGGCCAGCGCGCGGTTGCACGCGCAGCCGCAGCAGCAGGTCATCACCGTCCCAGCGATACCAGTTCGTGCCGGACATCGGCTCATCCAATCTGGGCGCTCATCCGACCCGGGCGCTCTCAGAACGGGCTGCCGGTCAGCATCCGCAGCGGCGGCAACAACAGCATCTCGAGCAACACTAGGCCGATCATCACCACCATCGGCGACAGATCGATCCCGCTCATCGGTGGCAGCAGGCGCTGGGCCGGTCGCATGATGGGGTCGGTGACATCGCTGAGCAGCATCACCGCCGGATTGTACGGGTCGGGATTGACCCAGCTCAGGATGACCCGGATCAGGACCGCGAACAGGAACAGGCTGATGATCAACGAGACCAGCCCCGGCAATGCCCAGGCGAACGCGGCCAGTGGATTGCGCCCGAGCCCCATCAGCAGCGACAAGAGCGCGAGTTCGCCGGCCTTCAGCCCCCAGGCCAGCACGATGGCGGAGAGATCGAGCCCGGCATAGCCGGGGATCACCTTGCGCAGTGGTCGCAGTACCGGCGAGGTCAGCTTGACCACGAACTGCGAGATCGGGTTGTAGAAGTCGGCCCGCGCCCATTGCAGCAGGAAGCGGATGAGGACCAGGCTGATATAGAGCCCGAACAGGGTCTTGACCAGAAAGATCAAGGGGTTGGTGAAGTAGGCCTCGGTCATTTGTCCTCCGAGATCAGTTCGGAAAGCTCATGCGCGCGCTGCCGGGCGGCGGCGACCGCGCGCCGCGTCAGGGCCGGCAGACCACCCTCTTCGAAGACGGCGATGGCGCGCTCGGTGGTGCCGCCGGGGGAGGTCACGCGTTGGCGCAGTTGGTGGGGTGATTCATCGCTCTCGACCGCCATGCGCGCAGCCCCCAGGGCGGTTTGGATGCAGAGCAGTCGGGCGCCTTCGGGGTCTAGCCCCTCGGCGATCGCGGCTTCCTCCAACGCCTCCATGAACAGGAAGAAGTAGGCCGGGCCGCTGCCGGAGAGCGCGGTCACGGTGTCCAGCTCGGCCTCGGTCTTGACCCAGTGCGTGAGTCCGCCGGCGCGCAAGATCTCTTCGGCGAGGTTGCTCTGCCGCGCGTTGGTACCTTCGGCGGCGTGCAGACCAATGGCGCCGGACTGCACCAGCACCGGTGTATTGGGCATGGCGCGCACCAGTGCAATGGGCAGCCCGAGCCAGCCGCGAATCGAGGGCTCGCTGACCCCGGCCATGACCGAGATCACCAAGGGCAGTGGCGCGCTCAGGTGCACACTGAGTTCGCGACAGACCCCGGCGGCCACTTGGGGCTTGATGCAGAGCACGATCACCTCGGCCGCGTCGATGGCAGCGGCGGTACTGGTGCAGGCGGTGATGCCGAAGTGGTTGGCCAGGGCCTCACGTTTCGTGGTATCGGGATCGCTCACGGTCAGCCGCGCGGCGTCGTAGCCGTCCGCGACCAGTCCAGCGATCAGGCTGCGGGCCATGTTGCCGCCGCCGATGAAGGCGATGCGCGTGTTGGTTGTGGGCATAGGCGAGAAGAAACCTCAACGTCTTGGGCGATGGTGGAATGTCCCGAGTTCAGCGCCCCCTCTCTGACGATCATCGGGCATTGAATATGGACAGCGTCTCAGGGGTGCCGGGGTCTGGGGCCGAACACGGCCGTGCCGATGCGCACCATTGTAGCGCCCTCGGCGACGGCGGCCTCAAGATCGTCGGACATGCCCATCGAGAGGGTTGCAAGCGGTTGCTCGGGGGTCGCGAGCTGATCGCGCAGCGCGCGCAATGCGGCGAACGGACGGCGCTGGGCGGCGACATCCTCGGCTGGCGCTGGCAAGGTCATCAGGCCCTCGATGCGTAGCCCGTCGACCTGTGCGCAGTGCGCGAGCAACTCTGGCAGCGCTTGTGGATCGATGCCAGCCTTGCTCGCCTCGCCACTCAAGTTGACCTGCAGGCAGCAGCGTAGCGGCTCATCGCTGACCGCCGCGCGGTGCGCGCCGAGGCGCTGGGCATGGCGCGGGTCGACAAGTCCATGCACCCAACTGAAGTGCTCGGCGATGGTCTTGGTCTTGTTGCTCTGGAGACGGCCGATGAAGTGCCAGTCGAGCGTCAGATCGCCAAGCAACGCCTGCTTGTCGCAAGCCTCTTGCACATAGCTTTCGCCAAAGGCGAGCTGGCCGTGTCGATGGGCGGCGCGGATCAGTTCGGCCGGCTGCACCTTGCTCACCGCGAGCAGTTGCACCGAGCCCGGCGCGCGGCCAAAGCGCGCCTCGGCGGCGGCGATGCGCGCGCGCACCGCATCGATTCGGGTGGCGATCCCTGGATCGCTCGCGGCGTCCGTCATCGCTGTCCTCCGAGATCCATGCCGGCAGGATCGGTGGACGAGCCGGCGAGGTGATAGGGCGTCGGGCGCTCGAGCAAGGCCGCGACCAGTGCGCGCAAGGCCTGGCTGCGGTGGCTGAGCGCGTTCTTGGTCTCTGGTTCCAGCTCGGCGGCGCTGAGCCCGTGCGTCGGCACGCCGAAGATCGGGTCGTAACCGAAGCCGCGTTGACCGCGCGGTGCGTCGAGGATCAGCCCCTCCCAGGTGCCCTGGCAGATCAAGGGGGTCGGATCATCGGCATGGCGAAGATAGACCATCACGCATTGGAAGCGGGCATTGCGGTTGGCGTCGGGCTGCTCGGCCAAGGCGCGCAGCAGCTTCTCGCAGTTGGCCTGATCGCTGCTCTGGCTGTCATCGCCGCGCGCATGGCCTTTGCTGCTGGCTGCCCTGGTTGTGCTAGCTACTGTATTGGCCGCAGCGGTGTTGGCTTCAGGGCTGGCGTCGGTACTGGCATAACGCGCCGAGTAGATGCCGGGAGCGCCATTGAGTGCGTCGACCTCGAGTCCGGAGTCGTCGGCGATCGCGGCATGGCCGCTGCGGCGTGCCGCGTGGCGGGCCTTGAGGATGGCGTTCTCGACGAAGGTTAAGCCGGTCTCCTCGGCGGATTCGATGCCGAGTTCGCCTTGAGTCAGCAGTCGCAGTCCAGCCGGCTCGAGCAGGGATTGGATCTCGCGCAGTTTGCCGGCGTTGTTGCTGGCGAGGACGATGTGGCGGGTGTTTGGGGTTGAGTGCATCGGTGAAGGCGTTGCTATTGCTGAATGGCTGATCGGGGGCGGACATCACTCGCTGAGTACGGCGCGCTGGGCGGCGATGATCTGCTCGATCCCATGCGCGGCCAAGTCGAGCATCGCGTTCATCTCGGCGCGCGAGAAGGGCGCCGCCTCAGCCGTGCCTTGCACCTCGATCAGCCCGCCCTCATCGGTCATCACCACGTTCATATCGGTTTCGGCGCTGCTGTCCTCGGCATAGTCGAGATCCAGTACCGGCGTGCCGGCGTAGACACCGACCGAGACTGCCGCGATCTGCCGCTTGAGCGGGGATTGTTGCAGCTTGCCACTGGCGACCAAGCCTTGGATCGCGATTTGCAGGGCGATCCAGGCGCCGCTGATCGCTGCGGTGCGGGTACCGCCATCGGCCTGAATGACATCGCAATCGAGCGTGATGGTGCGCTCGCCGAGCTGGGTTAGATCAGCCGCCGCGCGCAGCGAGCGCCCGATCAGGCGCTGGATCTCCAGCGTGCGTCCGCCCTGCTTGCCCCGCGCCGCCTCGCGTGGCGTGCGCTCGCCGGTTGAACGCGGCAGCATGCCATATTCCGCAGTGATCCAGCCCTGACCGCAGCGGCGCAGGAAGGGCGGCACCCGCTCCTCGACGCTGGCCGTGCACAGCACCCGGGTCTCGCCGAACTCGGCCAGCACCGAACCCTCGGCCTGCGTGGTGAATCCGGGGGTGAAGCGAAGGGGGCGCAATTGATCGGGTTGGCGGGTGGATGGGCGCATGCTTGGCTCCAGGGCAGGGGATCGGGAACGCCGGGCGCTTGAGCGGTCGCGCTTTGGGCGAGTATTAGGCGCGCATTGTCGCATGGTCGACGCGAAGCCGACGCAGGGCCGACATGGTGCCAACGCGAGTACGTCGCGCAGTGTCTGCGGCCACTTCAGCGGTGACTGCGGCCGTGATCAGTCAGCCATTGATCAATGCAGGTATCATCAGGGTAAGCCAATTCACCGCTCAGGAATCCCCCCATGGTTAGAAGTATGACCGCCTTTGCCCGCCAAGATCGCAACACCGAGGCGGGCACGCTGACTTGGGAGGTGCGCAGCGTCAATCATCGCTTTCTCGAGCCTCATTTGCGCCTGCCGGATGACATGCGCGGCCTTGAGCCCGCCGTGCGTGAGGCTCTAAGCCGACGGCTCAATCGCGGCAAGATCGATCTCAGCTTGCGCTTGGGCGGGCGCGGCGCGCAGGGTGCGCAGGGCGGTGAGCTGCGCGTCAATACGGTGTTGCTCGAGCACCTGCTCAATGCTGCGGATCAGGTCGCCACCCGTATCGGCGAACCAGCGGCGCCGCATCTGTTCGACCTGATGAGCTGGCCCGGCGTGCTGGAAGAGGTCCCGAAAGATCTGGAGGCGCTGAGCAGTGCTGCGATGGAACTGCTGGAGCAGGCGCTGATGGCACTGGTCGAAGCGCGCGAGCGCGAGGGCGAGCGCATGAAGACCCTGTTGCTGGAGCGCTGCGACAAGCTCCTCGAGCGTGTTGCCGAAGTGCGCGGGCGCATGCCTGAGGTGCTGGCCGGCATCCGTGCGCGCATCGGCGAGCGCCTCGCCGAGGTGCGCGATCAGCTCGATGAGACTCGCCTTGAGCAAGAGATGACCCTGATCGCACAGCGGCTCGACGTCGACGAGGAGATGGATCGTCTCGCGAGCCACATCACCGAGATCCGCGACAGCCTCGACAGCGATGAGCCCATCGGCCGCCGGCTCGACTTCCTCATGCAGGAACTCAACCGTGAGGCCAATACCCTGAGCAGCAAATCCACCGATACCGCCGTCACTCGCGCCGCTGTCGACATGAAGGTGTTGATCGAGCAGATGCGCGAGCAGGTGCAGAATATCGAGTAGATCATCAGCAGGAGAGAATCGTGATCACAGGAGAACTGAAGTCCAGGATCGACCGCATCTGGGACAGCATGTGGGCAGGAGGCATCTCCAACCCGCTCTCGGTCGTCGAGCAGCTGACCTACCTGCTCTTCATCAAGCGCCTCGATGAGCTGCAGACGCTGCGTGAGCGCAAGGCTGCCCGCACGGGCAAGCCGATCGAGGAGCCGATCTTTCAGAACTACGAGTCGAAGCTGCGCTGGTCGCGCTTCAAGGAGACCGCGCCGGAGCAGATGTTCGCCACGGTCAAGGACGAGGTCTTCCCGTTCATCAAGGCCATTGGCCGCAACGGCGGCACCGACGAGGAAGGCGACTCCACCTACTCGCATCACATGCGCGATGCGATCTTCATGATTCCGACGCCTCGCGTGTTGGCCAATGTGGTCGATCAGCTCGACGCCATCGACATGGCCGACAGCGACACCAAGGGCGATCTCTACGAGTACATGCTCGGCAAGATCGCCAGCGCCGGGCAGAACGGCCAGTTCCGCACCCCGCGCCACATCATCCAGCTGATGGTGGAGATGACTGCACCGACGCCCAAGGACACCATCTGTGACCCGGCCTGCGGCACCGCAGGCTTCCTGATCGCCGCCTCGGAGCATCTGCGCCATCACCACGCCGAGGTCATCTACAAGAGCGCAGGCTCACGCCGGCGCTTCAACGAGGGCACCTTCCACGGCTTCGACTTCGACAGCACCATGCTGCGCATCGGCAGCATGAACATGCTGCTGCACGGGGTCGAGAACCCGGACATCCGCTACAAGGACTCGCTCGCCCAGTCGGTCACCGAGGCTGGCGACGACGCCGAGCGGTATTCGCTGATCCTCGCCAATCCGCCCTTTGCCGGCAGTCTCGACTACGAGTCCACCGCCAAGGATCTGCTGCAGATCGTCAAGACCAAGAAGACCGAGCTGCTGTTCCTGGCCCTGTTCCTGCGCCTGCTGCAGATCGGTGGACGCGCTGCGGTCATCGTCCCGGACGGGGTGCTGTTTGGCTCCAGCAAGGCGCACAAGGCGCTGCGCAAGCTGCTCGTCGAGGACCAGAGGCTCGATGCGGTGATCAGCATGCCGTCGGGCGTGTTCAAGCCCTACGCCGGGGTCTCGACCGCGATCCTGCTGTTCACCAAAACCAACTCAGGCGGCACCGACCAGGTCTGGTTCTATGACATGCGTGCGGATGGCTTCTCACTCGATGACAAGCGCAGCCCGCAGCCGGATAAGAGCGACCTGCCGGACATCCTCGCTCGCTGGCAGCACCGCGAGGCCGAGATCGAGCGCAAGCGCACCGAGCAGAGCTTCCTGGTGCCGAAGGCCGAGATCGCCGGAAACGACTACGACCTGTCGATCAACCGCTACAAGGAGGTCGAGTATGAGACGGTGGAGTATGACCCGCCAGCGGTGATCCTGGAGCGGTTGGCGCTGCTGGAGGAGGAGATTGCTGAGGGGCGGAAGGCGTTGGCGGAGATGCTGGCATGAGCGGAGAGATCGCCCGCCCAGCAGACGCCTTCTTCGAGCGTATCCGCGCCATTCTCGCCGAGGTGCGGCATGTACTCGAACCGCCTGGGGCGAAGGATGGCGCATGAGTAGCCCCTGAGTCCGCGCCGAACAGTTCACCCGTCTGAAGCAGGCCGGCATGCCCATCGGCGCCAAAAACAAGCGCTGCAAATCCAAATGAGGAGCCCATCCGTGTTAGCAATCGCACTCCCAAAAGACTCTGAAACTGAGCTTGACCGCATTGCAACGCGTGTCGGGATGACACCTGACGAGCTTGCGCAGCGGGCCATTCTCGAGTTCATCGAAGAGCAACAGGACGCTGAAACAGCCCTTGAGCGACTCCACAACCCAGCGCGGCGTTGGAGACAAACGGACTTGGAGCAGGGACTTGACCTGGACGATTGAGTGGGACGATCGTGCCCGTCGAGAACTGAGACGCCTTGATCCATCGGTACAGCGCGACATCCTGGCTTTTTTGCGTCAACGTATCGCTGTTGACGATGATCCGCGTCGCCATGGTAAGGCATTGCGCTATGCGATGCAGGGTCTATGGCGTTACCGGATACGCGACTACCGGATCGTCTGCCGCATCGAGGACGATCATCTCGTTGTCCTGATTTTGAAGGTTGGGCATCGCAAGAATGTTTATGGCTAATTCAAACGTTACCAAGAAAGTTCGATGCCATGCGGTGGAGTACGATCCGCCGCAGATGATTCTGGAGCGATTGGCGCGGTTGGAGGAGGAGATTGTTGAGGTGCGGAGGGCGTTGGCGGAGATGCTGGGATGACGAACTACCGGACCGTAGAGTTGGGCGGTGTAATCGGCTCTGCAGCTTCCGGGTTCGCCTCCGGGGCAAAAGACTCTGAGGGTGTCGCCCAGGTAAGGATGAACAACGTCGAGACCGATGGTAGTTGGAACTGGACCAAAGTGCGTCGGGTACCGCGCAACGTCGTGCGGGAGGAACTCTTCCTAACCCCAGGCGATGTTCTATTCAATGCGACAAACAGCCCAAACCTTGTCGGAAAGTCTGCCCATTTCGACGGTTTCAGCGAGCCGGTGGTGTTCTCTAACCACTTCGTCCGTCTCCGTCCTAAGAATGATTTGCTCGACGGTCGTTACCTGACGCGTTGGCTCAACCACCTGTGGAAGTCTCGCATCTTCGAGTCCGGCTGTACGCAGTGGGTGAACCAAGCCACCTATCGCAAACAGGATCTGCTAAGGCAGCGTATACCCCTCCCACCCCTCGCCGAGCAGAAGCGGATCGCAGCGATTCTGAATACGGCAGACGCCTTGCAGGCCAAGCGCCGCGAGTCCCTCGCCCAGCTCGACAGGCTGCTGCAATCGACCTTTCTTGAGCTGTTTGGTGATCCGGTTACCAATCCGAAGGGGTGGGAGGCAAAACAGTTAGGTGAACTCGGGACGCTGGATCGTGGCGTCTCGAAACACAGACCAAGAAACGATCCTGTTTTGCTGGGTGGCCTGCACCCGCTTATTCAAACAGGAGAAGTCGCAGGCTCCGGCGGGTACATACGAAGTTACACCGCGACGTACTCAGAGTTAGGGCTGCAGCAGAGCCGGATGTGGCCAACCGGCACCCTGTGCATCACCATCGCCGCAAACATTGCTAACACCGGGATACTGACGTTTGACGCATGCTTCCCAGACAGCATTGTGGGGTTCGCATCGCCTAAACCAGGACGCGTAGAATATGTACAGGGGTTATTCTGGTTTCTCAGAGAAATTCTGGAGCGAAAGGCACCACAGTCAGCTCAGAAGAACATCAACCTGAAGATACTCAGGACTTTGCCTGTTCCTGCTCCACCAACCGACATCGAGCACCACTTCGCCACCATCGTCGAGTCCATCGAACACCAGAAGACCCGCCTCCGCGCCCACCTCGCCGAACTCGACAACCTGTTCGCCTCGCTCCAGTCCCGCGCCTTCAACGGCCAACTTTGAGTGATTGCCGCCATGACTCTTGCTGAAACCATCTATCAGAAAAGCCTGACACTACCGCCAGAGAAGGCGCGCGAGGTGCTCGATTTCATCGACTTCATCAAGGACCGCTCAAGCGTAGCCGAGGCGGAGAACAACACGAGCGCTGCCAAGCCAAAATCGCTACTCGAGGTCTTCGAGGACGCGGGTCTCGTCGGCTGTCTGGAAACGGACGAGCAGTTGTCTACCTCCCTGCCTGCCCGCTTTCGCGAGCAGGCGCTGCACGAGGCGCAACCACTATGACCACAAATACCATCAGTCGTGAACAGTTGAAGGCTGAGATCGATCAGCTCGACAACGCGTATCTGGGACTCGCCTACCGGATCATCCGCCAGTTTCCTCATCGACCGCCGCCAGAGCAGCAACGCACCGAGAGACCACCGTTCTCGCAACGCTGGCAAGGCCGACTTGCCAAGCGGGCTTTCAGTGATCAAGCGCTGACGGACGATTCCAAGCTGGCCTACCTCGCGAAGCGATATGGCCTATGAGGGTCTTTCTAGACTGTGATGTACTGCTTTGCCAGACTATGAAAAGTGTCCGATCCCAGCGATGACCCCATGCCAGTTCATTGCGCACCATCTCAACGGTCTGAGCGCGATGAGCAACTTCGCATTTCTGCCATCTGAGTTCCGTGACATCCAAGCGTCTGCGACCCAGGCGGAAGGCCACATCTGGGGCGATCCTCGCGCCGCCTGCTTCCATGCCCGCTTCACGCTGGAGGCCATCGTCCACTGACTCTACCGCCACGACCGCGATCTCCATCCGCCCGACGACAACAACCTCGGTGCGCTGCTGGAGCGGGGGAACGTACCACGCATGGACGATGACGACCGGAAGATACTGTCATGACCGATCTAGCACGAATCACCGTCAATCCCGAGGTCTGCGGAGGCCGCCCCTGCATCCGGGGCCAGCGGGTCCGCGTCAAAGACATCCTGGATATGCTCGCGGCGGGAGCCTCACGAGAGCAGATCCTTGAGGATTATCCCTATCTCGAGGACGGCGACATATCCGCAGCCTTGAGCTACGCGGCGACCCAAGCCGACCATCCCGTCTTGCGAGTCGCCTGATCGTGCGCTTTCTAGTGGATGCGCAATTGCCGCCGGCTCTAGCTCGGTGGCTCGAGAGCAAGGGCCACGAGGCGCAGCACGTCTACGACATCGGTTTGATCGAAGCGAGCGATCGTGACATCTGGGCTCAGGCCGGTGAGACGGGCGCGACCATCGTCACCAAGGACGAGGACTTCTCACCCTACTCACGACGCGCCCGAATGGCGCGACCGTCGTGTGGCTGCGCGTCGGCAATACGACGCGACCGGCCCTGTTAGAGTGGTTCGAGAAGGTGCTGCCCGAGATCGAATCTGCGTTGAGCTCGGGAGAGTCACTGGTCGAGGTCGTCTGAGGGCTGCTTGTGACCAACTTCGCCTTCCTGCCCGCCGATTTCCGCGACATCCAAGCATCCGCGACCCAGGCGGAAGGCTATATCTCGGGCGATCCTCGCGCCGCCTGCTTCCATGCCCGCTTCACGCTGGAGGCCATCGTC